>CASFPZ010000040.1 GCA_949296365.1 uncultured Akkermansia sp.
GGCGAGCAGGGGACGTTGTTTATCAACGGTAACGGAGACTTCCGCGATGGATCGACCTCGTACAGCGGATCGGTTGGTTACAGATACAACTTCTGACGGAACCATATCCTCGGATGAGGATCAGAAGAGGGCCATCTCGTCGAGAGACGGGGTGGCCTTTTCTTATTGCAGATGGGACTGGAATCATTCAATTAACTGATAGCATTGAGCTTCGGTAAAGCTTTTTGAGTAAGCTACCTCTTAAAGTATAATGATACTAGGAGAGAGTTGAGGATTCCAAGACACCAATTTTGGCGAGTCTTATTGTCGAGTAGCAAAGTTTCAGAAACGCGTAGAACCTCTTTGAATCGGTTCTGACGGTTAGGTTTGGGATTCATGAACTACGAAAACTGCTACACTTTTTCGAAAAGTAGGAAAGGAACTAGGTAAAAATGACTAGAGAAACCGATAAGAAACCTTCTACACCTACCTTGGTTTAATTGAGGGATTTACTTTTTCAGAAAGACCTCTGTAACGTTCGGGTGATGGGTATTGCGGATACCTCAAGTTTGTTTTATTCGTTTTTACTACACTAATAAATAAAAACACCCCGTCAAGATGGAAATCTTAACGGGGAGGATATGTTGCGAAGAATTGTAATTTCTCCTTGAATCAGATCTTATTTATATAATTTTTCGTAATATTCGTCAGCCATACGGTCTGAATCGAAGGTTGGGTAGATATCGTTCATGGCATTGAAAACGATATCGAGCCATTTGTCGTTGCTTTCGTAATAAAGTGGGAGAATTTTGTCTTCGAGAATATTGTAAAAATTATCGCGGTCCGAACGATCTCTTGCTTCAGGAGAAAGCTTGTCGGATGCCACGGGAATAACAAAACCGTTTTCTCCATCGCGAACAAATTCGCGGAACCAACCGTCATAGGTAGAAATAGAGAGCGTACCATTCATTGCGGCAGAAATACCTGAAGTGCCAGAAGCTTCGCGAGTGACAACAGGGTTGTTTAACCAGATGTCTGCTCCGTCTTTCAATGCACGGCTCAGTCCCATTTCGTATCCGACAAGGACAGCAGCACGTGGATATTTGTTGGTCAGGTTGTTTAAACGGTCAAAGATTTCAATTGCTTTGTGATCAGTCGGGTATGGTTTACCGGCCCAGATGAATTGAACAGGACGATTGGTCCTTTGTAACATACGCTCGAAACAAACAGGATTCCCGGTAATAAGATCTGGACGCTTGTAAGCAGCAAAACGACGTGCCCAGACGATCGTCAAACAGTTGGGATCGAATACGCGGCCAGTTTGTTCTCCCACAATACGGAAAAGCGTTTTCTTTAGAGCTCTCTTGCGGCGACGGAATCCTTCCTTGTCCTTGGCATGGAAGGCTTCTGCAAGTTCTTGATCTTGCCAGTATTTTTGATTTTGCGCATTCGTTATAGAAATGATGGGGCAAATATTCTCATAATTTTTCCACATTTCATTAGAAATTTGTCCATGGAGTCTAGAAACGCCATTGGCTATACGGCTAAGGCGCAAAGCTGCCAATGTATAGTTAAAAGTGTTGTTTTCTGGTTCTAGTTGAATGATGGAACGCACTTCATCCATGGTTAGACCATCAAAGAATGAGAACGTATTCAGCGTATTGATGTCCATTTTCTCATTACCTGCTTCTTCAGGTGTATGCGTGGTGAAAACGAAACGTTTACGGACTTCTTCTACGCTCTTAGTTTTGGCATAAAGGTGGAAAGCTGCTGCGATGCCATGGGCTTCATTCAGGTGGTAGACTTCTGGTTCGATACCTAGTTCTTCGAATAAACGAGCTCCGCCCTTGCCCAGTAGGATGTACTGAGCGATACGAGTGAAGCTGTTTGCATCGTAGAGACGACGAGAAATATTACGACTTTCTTCATCGTTCTCTTCAAGATCTGTAGATAAGAAGAACATGGGGGCTGTGCCAAAGACCGATGGATTCAGGAAATAAGCTTTGACCCAAACTGGTGCACCGCACACGCGGATTAGGAATTTGATATTATGGTCTTCCAGGAAAGGATAATTCTTATGAAGGTATTGAGTAGCCATTGAACCATCTTCAGCACGAATCTGATTATAGTATCCGTAACTCCACAGAATGCCTATGCCAACCAGGTTTTGGCGAAGTTCATAAGCGCTTCTCATATGGGAACCTGAGAGGTATCCAAGGCCGCCAGAATAAATCTTAAAAGCGTTGTCAATGGCGAATTCCATCGAAAAATAAGCAACACTCTTCGAATATTTAGGATCAATTTCGTAAGGGTGTTCGAATAGGGTTGGAAGAAATGATTGGGACATATGCGTATTCAATCGGTGTGGAAAGATATACAGAAAGTTTTCAGTATGGCAATTGATTATAAACAAGTCTGGCAAATTATGGAAGTCGAAAGTGAATGGTTTGATGCATTTTTACATTTTTGTTACGGTTTGAACAGGAATCTAGATCAAACAAAAATTCTCAAACGCTTGAATAATGTAAAAAGGCCGGTCTTTGGGCTTGATTTACCGGGGGAGGAAGCTATGAATACAAGAAATGAAAGCACTGGTAAAGACAAAGGCAGCGCCGGGCTTGGAACTAATGGATATTCCGATGCCCGAAGTCGGACCAAACGATGTATTGATCCGAATTCGCAAGACAGCAATTTGTGGAACAGACCTCCACATTTGGAAGTGGGATCCTTGGGCTCAGCGAACCATTCCTGTCGGAATGCAAGTGGGGCATGAGTTCTGTGGTGTAATTGAAGCAGTGGGCAGCGCCGTAAAGAGCTATAAACCGGGAGAACGTGTTTCGGGGGAAGGCCATATTGTTTGTGGAACATGCCGTAATTGTAAGGCTGGACGTCGTCATTTGTGCCCAAATACGCAAGGTGTCGGCGTGAATCGTCCTGGTTGCTTTGCTGAATATCTCAGTATTCCTCAGGACAATGTCTATCGCATACCTGATGAAATTCCTGATGAAATCGCTTCGATCTTTGATCCATTGGGCAATGCTGTGCATACTGCTCTTTCCTGGGATTTGGTGGGCGAAGATGTTTTGATTACTGGCGCGGGATTGATTGGCAGTTTGGCATCAGCAGTTTGTAAACATGCTGGCGCCAAAAATATTGTAGTGACTGATGTTAATGACTATCGATTGAAACTAGCTCTGAAATTGGGCGCTACACGTGCAATCAATGTGACGCGTGAAAAAGTGTCTGATGTATGGCGTAATGAGTTGGACATGGAAGAAGGGTTTGATGTCGGAATGGAAATGAGTGGTAATCCTTCTTGCCTGAATGATATCCTCGATAATACTTGCAATGGAGCTAAGGTGTCTTTATTGGGCATTATGCCTGACCAAGTGTCAGTCAATTGGGACAAAATTATCTTCAAGGGTTTGATGTTAAAAGGTATCTATGGCCGTGAAATGTTCGAAACCTGGCACAAAATGAGCAAAATGGTTCGTGGCGGTATGGATATCAGTCCAATCATTACTCATCGAATCCCATATACCGAATTTGCCAAGGGTTTTGAAGCAATGGCTTCCGGCAATTCTGGCAAGGTTGTGATGGATTGGATGGTGTAAAAAACGAAATTTGGGATTGCCAAATGGGGGATAGACGAGTATAAAGTTTCTCCCCCTTTTTCGCTCTGTCGGGCGTATGGGGATTTCCCTTTTAACTTACGTAAGAAACATCATGTCCAAGCATTCCAGTCTTAAGGCAACAGGTACGGTTGGTGGTAAGCGTTCCGTTCTCAAAAGATTTGAACGAGTGAAATTATTAAAGGAACGTGGTCAGTGGAAGAAGGGGCAGAGCCCGATCGGTCTGCCCAAGACCAAGAGCGAAGACTAATTAGTATTTCGTTTTCCCTTCCCCGCTTCAGGCAGGATTATTGTATCTGCAGAAGCGGGGTTGTTTTTTAGAGTAAATTTTAGATTGTTCTGGCTACAGTGTTAGGGCAATACTGGGTTGTATTGTTGAAATAAATTAACAAATTTCTTCAGCGAAACTATAGAAATCGACCGTTGGAGAACGGATTTTCCCGAATATTGACTTATGAGTGAAGAGAGTCACGAAATAGAATTGAACGCCGAAGTTGGTAAGATTAGATTGAATAAATTTTTAGCTTCATGTGGGGTTGCTTCACGTCGGGCTGCTGATCGCATGATTGATGAAGGGCGTGTTGAAGTGAATGGCAAGGTAGTAGATGTACAAGGAACGCGTGTATCGCTAGATGATTTTGTGAAAGTGGATGGCAAACGGATACAACCCAAAGAGCATCTTGTTGTATTGTTAAATAAACCACGTGGCTATGTATGTAGTCGGGAAGCACAAGGTGCAGAAGGAACGGTGTATGATCTACTCCCTCCGAATTTGCATCATCTGAATTACGTAGGTCGTCTTGATTCCGATTCTGAGGGATTGTTGTTGATGACAAACGATGGTGAGGTGATTCAGAAGTTAACGCACCCTACAGGGGGGATCGAAAAGGAATACTGGGTGACGGTCGACCAGAATTTTAGCAATGCTGTGTTGTTGCAGTTTTTAAAAGGTTTGAAAATTCCAGAAGGTCAGGCCAAAGCAAAATACGTTTGCCGAACGTCGGCGAGACGGGCTTGTGTTGTTTTGGAACAGGGGTTAAAGCGCCAGGTACGCCAAATGTTTTCTTGTCTTGGTTTACGAGTGAAAAAACTTGTGCGTGTGCGCATTGGGTCTCTGTGGGGAGGAGATTTGGAACCTGGTTCTTGGAAGTATGTTTCTGATGAAGAGATAAAATTAGCCTTACGGAATCCTAAACGGCCTAGAAAATATTTGGGTGCTCGTGAATTAGCTGCGTATCGCGGTAAATATGCTTCAACGGATGTCTTAAAAAAGGAATGGTCAGAACGACCGGTGGACGATGATAATCAAGATTATGAATTTAATCCAGCAGATTTTGAGGGCGTTGATCTGGATGAGGATACTTACGAAAAGGCATCGGATATGGTTACTAAATTTGCAGAAGGCGAATCGCCTAGCCGACACTCGAATTTGAGAAGAGATCGCCAGGTCAAACGAGTCCATTCAGAACAACGAGGTAGAGATCGAGGAGGGAATAAAGAGAGGGAACGTGATGGACGCAGACAGAGCGACCGACGGGGGGTAGGTTTCCGAAATGGTAAAAAGTTAGCAGAAGACCGAAGGTTTGGTAAATCGCAGGCTGGATGGTTTAATCATGGGAATCAGAAAGAGCAACGGCGTTCTGAGTGGGGGGGAAGGTCTCGCGACCATTCGTGGCACGATGATGTTCATCGTTTTAAACGCTCCAATCGTGGAGGAGAACAGAAGTTGGGATATCATCGTGATGGATCCAATCGAGACGACCAGGATTTTCATCGATCTAGTTGGCGAGGTGGAGATTCACAAGGGCGTGGAGGGGGGCGCGGCTTCCAACAAAATCGTCGTAGTGGAGGTGGACGAGATTTTCGCAATGGGCGTTCAGGGGGATTTCGCCGAGATGGCAATGGCGGAGGATTCCGTTCTTCTTCCTATCGCGATCGTACATAAACGCTTCACAAAACAGCTCTGATTTGATGATGCCTACAGGATCGCGACGATTGGCTATATTGGGGCTCGCAACTGTATGTTGGGTGTTAGTAGTTAACAATACTCTGGCTGAAGAATATCAGCCAACAGAGGAAGTTGTTGCTTTGCGGAAAGCTTGGCTACATGCTGAGCGAAATGATAATGATATTGAGGCCCGCAAATTTTGCGAACAATATGTCGAGTTGCTTAAAAAACAGGCGCAGAAGGGTGATATTGGGTCTATGCTTGAACTTGGACGTTTGTTGACAACAGGCACCCAGGTTTACCCAAGGAATTTGGAACATGCTCGGAAGTGGTTTACTAAAGCTGCCGAAGCTGGGGATGCTGATGCTCAGTATCATCTTGCCTCGATGTACCAGGAGGGAAAAGGAGGTATTAAAGATCAGACGAAAGCCGACGAGTGGTATGTTAAAGCGTTCCAATCAATGCAGATTCGTGCTGGGAAAGGAGATGGTAATGCTGCTTTTTGGGTAGGAATGATGTATTTTAAGGGAAATGGAGTGAAGTCTGATTATCAAAAGGCGCTGTTGTGGTGGAAGCGTTCGGCAGAACTTCAGTCAACGTTGGCTCCACCTATGTTGGCTCGTATGTATCGTGAAGGATTAGGAACGGAGGTAGATATGATTCAGTCGCACGCCTGGTTTGTGAAAGCTGCTGAACAAGGAAATGTCGACGCCATGGTAGAGGCTGCATTAGCATTGAAAGAAGGACGCGGTATTCCTACCAATTTAAAACAGGCTAGATACTGGTTTAGCAAGGCTGCCGACGCAAAGCATGCCTACGGATTACGTGAGTTAGCTAATATGATGAAAGAGGGGCAAGGAGGCCCTAAAAATACGGATCAGGCATTGGCATATTACATTCAATCTGCATCGTATGGCGATCCCGTTTCAGCAGTTGAAGCTGCGCGTATGTTATTGAATAAAGAGGGAGGGGCGACTGATGATGATAAAAAGAAGGCTCGCGAATTGTTGTTGGTTTCCGCTGATCAATTTGACGCACCAATGAGCCAATATGCCCTTGGAGAATTTGATATGGAACAGGGGAATCGTGAATCTGCTGTTCATTGGATTCACGAAGCGGCAATGAACGGTTGGGGCCCGGCTATAGACCGGATGGGTAATTTGTCGTTAATCCCAATGAGTGGAGTTTCTTGGAATCCTATTGCTGCATGGCATTGGTGGAAAGCGGCGGATAAAGCGGGTGTTAAAGGCGCTTCTGCTAAAGCTCACTGGTTGTTATGGGGGGGAAGTTGTTCTCTTCTGTTGGCAATTGGTGCTTTGCTGTATTGGATGAAATGGAAAGTGGATCAGAAGTGGAAACGTGAAGAGGAAGAAGGAACCAATGGTTCTCATGGCGTTATTTCATAAATGTTCCGCTTGAACTTTTTAATAACGCCGTGCAGTGTATGTGGCAACGATGACTATTGATGAACAGTTGGATTTCTTGATGGCTGGTACTGCCAAGGTTATTAGTCGAGATGAATTGAAACAGCGTTTGAATCTGGGGCGTCCTCTTCGCGTGAAGCTTGGAGTTGACCCAACGGCGCCAGATATCCATCTCGGTCACACGGTAGCCATTGAAAAATTGAGACAATTCCAGGAATTGGGGCATCAGGCTGTGTTGATTATCGGCGATTTTACGGCTATGGTGGGAGACCCTACCGGTCGTTCTGTTACTCGTCCTCCTTTGTCTCATGAACAGGTTCTTGCCAATGCGGAAACTTATACAAACCAGGCTTTTAAGATTCTCGGTCGTGACAAGACAGAAATTGTTTACAACGGGGATTGGTTCCGCAAGATGTCTTACGAGGATATTTTGAAATTGAATGCGAGAGCGACGATGCAACAAATGTTGGCTCGAGAAGATTTTCGCAACCGCATCGACAGCGGTAAAGAGGTGCGTCTCCACGAGTTGCAGTATCCCTTGATGCAAGGATGGGATTCTGTGATGGTGAAGGCAGATGTGGAATTGGGTGGAACAGACCAATTATTTAATATTCTGGTAGGGCGTGATTTGCAGAAAGAGGAGGGGCAATTGCCTCAGATTGCTATGACGTTGCCGTTACTCGAGGGTCTCGACGGAGAGCGTAAGATGTCCAAATCTTACGGCAATTATGTTGGAGTAGATGAAGCTGCTGACGTGATGTTCAACAAATTGATGAGTGTTAGCGATGAATTGATGGATCGCTACTATCTTGTTTTGTTGGGTGAAACTCGTGATGGGCAAATCCACCCCATGGAGGCTAAAAAACAACTCGCATGGAAAATTGTTCAGCGCTATCATTCAGCAGAACTTGCAGACAAAGTTCGAAATGAATGGGAAATGCGATTCTCTAAACGTGACCTCTCGGCAGTTGAGTTGCCTGAATTGTCTTTAGCGGCTTTGCCCGATGGTGTTAAGGCAATGGCTACTGTTGCTTATGTGTTTGAACACGTGTTTCAGATCAACAAATCCAATAGTGTCCTGCGGAAAGAGTATTTCCAACCTGGGGCAATTCAAGTCAACGAAGTCAAAGTGACGGATCCCAATGTTGTTCTCGAGCTAAAACCAGGCGACATTTTAAGAATGAGCCGAAAGCATGCGGTACGAATAATCGAGTAAGATTATTGCTTTTAGGGAACTCCTCGTTTTTTATCCAGAAAACGAGGAGTTTTTGTTGGTAAAGACTATTCTATCTGAAAATGAAATGGCTTGGTTGAAACGCGTTATAGTATCTTGGGATCGATTTACGGTAGGTTTGCTAATTAGTGTTGTTACAGCAATCTTAGTTCCTTGTCGCGGTGATTTCGCTCATTGGGTAGAGAAAGCAGGAGATGTTGCTGTCATGTTGTTGTTCTTCTTATACGGAGCCAAATTGTCCAGACGTTCCGTATACGAAGGTTTGATGAACTGGCGTCTTCAGGGAGTTGTGGCGTTGAGTACTTTCGTGATGATTCCAATTATAGGACTGGTGTTTCTGCCGTTATTTAACATGACAATGCCACCAGATTTGACAATGGGCATGTTGTACGTATGCATGTTACCGTCAACAGTGCAATCGAGTATTGCCTTTACTTCGATTGCAGGAGGGAATGTCGCAGCGGCCGTTTGTGCGGCGTCTGTATCTAGTCTGTTAGGGGTTTTTCTAACGCCGCTATTAGTTGGATTATTCGTAATGCCGTCGAAGGGGGAGGGTATTCGATTGGAATGGTCTACTTTCGTCGATATTTGTTGGGTTATTTTAGTGCCCTTCATTGTTGGGCAGATTGCTCGAATCTGGATTGGTCCTTGGATCAAAAAACATCAGCAAGTAACTTCATGGACAGATCAGAGTACTATTTGGTTGATCGTTTATTCGGCCTTTAGCCATGCAATTGTATCAGGTGTTTGGAAGGAGGTACCACTTATTTCATTAGTGGCTGTGGTGGTTTGTTGTGCTGTTATCCTCTGTTTGACTCTTTTTTTGACAGCATGGATGTCTAAAAGGCTGGGATTTCCTCGTGAAGATCGCATTGTCGTTGTTTTTTGCGGGACAAAGAAAAGTATGGCTACGGGGATTCCAATGATGAATGTCCTGTTTTCTGGCTTGGGGCCTGCAATGGGCGTCCTTGCCCTGCCTTTGATGATTTTTCATCAAATGCAGTTAATGATTTGTGCTGTGTTGGCTAAACATTGGGGCAAAGCACAACAGAAATCATAATTTTCTGATTACTGCCTGTATTGGCGAACAAGGATAAGACGAAATCCTACGGTTGGGGATTTAGCGCCTGGCGGGAAGGGAAATCTGGCACGAATTGAGAGCTGGCTGGGACGAAATGATAAATAACATCCACCGCGTGCTGTATCATAGTTCTTAATTGGGATGGTATCTGATTCTTGGCCGTATGTATCGGAAATCCACTCCTGAACGTTGCCTTCGAGGTCATATAAACCTAAACGATTGGGTGGATAGGATTTGACGGGTGCAAGTTGAGAGTGGAGGTCTTTGTAGGATGTAATAATTCGAAATGAAGGAAGGTAATTCAAAGCAGACTCATCAGCAAAATTCCCTGAATTTTCCTTGGGTGGCCAAAAAGAACCCCAGTAGAAGGCTGATGATTCATTAACGGCAGAGAGCGAACGCTCAAATGGGGTGATTCCTCCTTCGGTTCGGATACTAGCAAAGAGGCTCCATTCTTCATCAGAAGGTAAGCGATAGACGTCTTTCTCTGTGATTAAACCGGATTGGCGCTCTTTTTGAGTGAGCCATTGGGCAAAACGTTCGGCTTCTTGCCGTGAAATATTGGCAATAGGATATTCGTCATGGTTTTTCCAACTACGAGGTTCTCGCTGTTTGGGATTCTTGCTGCTGAAGAAGGCTCGGTAATCCTTAATACGTACTTCGCAAGCTCCTACCATGGCATCTGAAGCCAATGGAATAAATTCCATACCTAAACTATTTTTCCAGGGCAGATCGTAAACAACTGATTGGTCTTTTTGGAGCTCGAGAGACAGAGTGAAACCAACCGGTGATAAGGCAGTGCGAGAAACGGCCGCATAGCCGTCTTTTTTGATAGTTACAGTAAAAGGCCCTTGATTAACAGAGACTCGCTTTAAGGGAGTTCTCCCAAGGTAGGTACTGTTCCAATAAACTTCAGCGTGGTCGGGTGAGGTTGTAATGGCAATGGGCAAAGAAGTTTTGGGTTCGATTTTGAGGCGATAAGCCTCGAAGTGATGTTTTTGATCTGTGTATCCTGGAACAGGAAGGGCTGTGACGATGTCATCTGAACTGAGGATGCCTCGCTTGAGACATTCTGCTCGCATCCAAGTTATGTAGGCAATAATAGTCTCAGAGTTAGTCAGGAGCAAAAGCGGATTGTTGGAAGAGGGAGATTCAGGAACGCTCAAGTGTGGAAATTGTTCAGGAGTGGCCTTGGTGGCTTTTAAGAATTGATTGAATGATTTGACAGTTAAAGGGAGCTCTGCTGTATGGGCTTCTCCGTCAGGCAAAAAGCGATTGTTACTTGCATCGTACCAGTATTCTCCGAGAACGGGTGGATGGTAGGGTTTGAGAGTACCTCCTAGAACGAGGGTCTCATTTTTTTGTACAATTCCTGAGTCTTTGAGTTCTTTAAATCCTTCTTTACGAATCGAATAGGCAGGAATAGTACCAGCTGGTACGGCTATAGGACCATATGGAGTCTCATCCAGGTAATTGCCTTTGTCATCATAGACGGAGGCTCCTTCTGGATAACTCGTAACAAGAACATAACCAGTAGAGGGTTGTACTGAAGCCTCCCATTGGGTTGAGAGGGAAAGCGGTTCCTGGGATGGAGAAGGTGGAGAAACCCTAGGTTTGTCAGTGGTTCCTGGAGGAATCGGATCAATGTGAGAATTGGCCTCTGGATGAGGCTGTATGAATTGAAGGTGTTCGTTGGGTAGAAAGTAAATTGTGGCTCCTACGACGACGGCAATGGCTGTCACTGCTCCTGCGATGGCGGCTAAAAGCATCCGAACTGTCGTGCTGAGTGGCTTTTTAACTTTCTTTTTTTTCTTGCTTTTGGGAAGTAAATGCAGGGATTTTCCTTTTAGGGCATCAATAGCATCGGCCAATTCTTCAGCTGTGGTGATAGCTGCTCGTTTGATATCGGGTTCTCCTGCCTCACAAATAATTGAGTTAAAGGCGAGCCATTTTTTCCTAGGAGCTCCATCAGGAATGTGATCAGGTAATTCTGGAAAACTCAAACGATCCCGGCCAGTACTAATCTCATACAAGACTTTTGCTAGAGCATAGACGTCGGCTCGTGCTGTTCCAGGGCCTTCCGGAGGAATAAATCCTTCTGTCCCTACAAAACTACGGCGATCGTTGCGTGATACAAGACCAATATCAGCAAATTTAGGACGACCATTGACGAAGACAACGTTCGAGGGTTTGATATCGCGGTGGGCTAAACCTTTGCTATGGAGGTAAATGAGCGCATGTGCCAACTGGCTGCCGACTTCTAGACAATAATCAAGAGGCAACGGCTTATGACCAGCTAATTTCATATCCGACTGCAGAGTCCTAGGAATATACTCATCCGGCTCAATGTGGATACCCGTTTGAGCATCGTCTCCGAGCTCCATGACGTAGTAATAAAATGGCGACGGTGTTGCACTGTAGCCAACGTGCAGAATGTGGACGAGACCAGGATGGTTTCTCGCAATTGGTTCGTAGTTTTGGACACCTTCAAATTCTCGGTTGAAGGTGTGATCATCGTCGAAATCTTGGCGACATACCACTTTGATGGCTCGCCAAGCTCCTGTCATCGATTTAGCAAGCCAGACTTCGCCGTAAGCACCGCTACCTATTTGACGGACGACTTCGTGATCTGGAATGGCAGGAATAGGACGCAATACCCTTGCTGGTGGCACTTTCGGCAGCGACGTATTGGATAAAGGGGGTATTGCGTCCATGAATTGTCGATCAAGAGAACTTAGCTGTCAACTCAGGAAATAACACCGAGTTTTTTACCAACCTTGCAGAAAGCTTCAATTGCTTTATCGAGTTGTTCTTTGGTATGGGCGCCAGAAATCTGGGTACGGATGCGAGCCTGCCCCTTGGGAACAACCGGGTAGAAGAACCCGACAGCATATACGCCTTCCTTGAGAAGTTCGTCAGAGAATTTTTGAGACAAAGCAGCATCACCAAGCATGACTGGGGAAATCGGGTGATCCTTACCGGAAATAGTGAAACCAGCCCCTACCATGGAGGAACGGAAATAACGCGTATTTTCTTCGACTCGGTCGCGAGCTTCGGTTGAGCGTTCGAGGATGTCGAGGACCTTCATCGTAGCAGCAGCGATGGCTGGCATGATGCTGTTGGAGAACAAATAAGGCCTGGAACGCTGGCGCAGAACGTCAATGATCTCTTTGGGCCCTGAGGTATAACCACCATTGGCGCCGCCAAGGGCCTTACCTAAAGTACCTGTGGTGATGTCGATTTTGCCCAGGATACCACAGTACTCGTGAGTACCTCGGCCCGTCGCTCCCATGAAACCAGTGGAGTGACTGTCGTCGAAATGGAAGATTGCATTGTATTTAGCCGCAATGTCTCGAATCTTATCGAGCTGGGCAATAATTCCGTCCATAGAAAATACACCATCGGTAGAAATAAGCTTTACCTTGGCTCCATCAGCATCAGCTTGTTGGAGTTTGGCTTCTAAGTCAGCCATGTCGTTGTTGTTGTAACGGTAACGCTTAGCTTTGCAGAGACGAACTCCATCGATGATAGAAGCGTGATTTAGAGCATCGGAGATGATGGCATCGTCCGGACCTAGTAATGCTTCAAATAAACCGCCGTTAGCATCGAAACAAGAACCGTATAGGATAGTATCTTCTGTGCCCAGGAACTGACTGATCCGTTCTTCGAGAGCTTTATGAAGCGTTTGTGTACCGCAAATGAAACGGACTGAAGCAACTCCAAATCCCCAACGTTTGATTGCGTCGCGAGCTGCTTCCATGACTTCTGGATTGTTGGCTAGCCCCAGGTAATTGTTGGCGCACATGTTAATGACGGAACGACCATCCTTGAGCGTTACTTGGGAATATTGCTGAGAATCGATGAATCGTTCTGCCTTGTAAAGGCCTTGAGTTTGCAGATCGGCTAAAGATTGAACCAATGATGCTTTAAATTGGTCTGGTATCATAATAAATAATGTTATGGTTGACAAGATTAGACTCAAAGGAGCATCAAAACTCCTACCAAGTCCAAACTATGGTATCATAATTTCTTGATGACGTGAAGAAGAAAGATAGTGTATTGGTGGGGTACGGCTAATTGGTTGTTTGAGCACAATAGAGAAGAACCATCAATCGAGCGAATCAAGGATTAACTGGGCTACCTTTTTGCCAGACATCAACATGCCACCGAAGATGGGCCCCATGCGGAAGCTACCACTTACTCCGTTGGCTGCCATGCCTGAGACAAATAACCCTGGATAAATTTCACGAGTATTTTCTAACGTAGTTCGTTCCCCTTCTTCAACTGAGAGTGATTTTTCTCCGACGACGCCTCCCGTTGGTGTATTGAGCTTTATGTCATTCTTGCGTGCAACGACTGAGGCAATTTCACAATCGTGGCCTGTACCATCGAGAACTGCTTTAGCCAAAACTGTTAAGGGGTCTACGTGCATTCCTTGTAACAGGACAGGAGTCCAGTTGATGACAACACCCGAAACCCGATTGTTTTTGAATACAACGTCTTCCACCGACATGCAGTTAAAAATAACAGCTCCTGCTTGGGTCGCGTGGTAAAGTAGGGAAGAAGTAGCATGCACGGAGTCAATCACATAGGCATGTTTACCGTAAGGCTTGTAGGTTAACTGAAAATCTTCGGCTATTGGTAACGCTTCTTCTTGAAGTACAATATTATTGAACATCATTGCCCCCCCCCACATGCCTCCTCCAGGCGCTAACTTGCGGTCAAATAAAGCAACTTTCTTGCCTGCTTTCGCTAAATAATAGGCAGCAACAATGCCGGATGGTCCCCCTCCTACAATGGCTGCATCAATGTCCAAGTTGTCTTTTAACTTGGCGAAATAGGTGTCAATAATTCCACTAGATACGATCTTTTCCATAAAATGAGAGAATGAATGAGTTGCCTTGAAAACTGTGATACGAATGGAAAAACTTAATTTCCCATCCTGGGTGGTAAATGACAATATCCCTCCACAACATTTTAGTTGTTATTGATGCTAATGGAAATACTAATATTCGCCATAACAGGCCGCATGGCCTCAAAAGACAATTACTGAACAGAGAGTGGGTCGGAGACGATAATACTGTGTTTCTTTGAAAGAAACAAACCCCTCAAGAGACATAGTGTAACCTAGGCTTGAGGGGAAGGAAAGGTAGTTTCATTGCCAACTCTGCTTATATGGAGAATGGCATTATTGTTTGGGTATTTGAGGACTGCTAGGAGAATTGTCTTGCGGTATATTGACTTGTTCTGCTGGAGGGATAAATGCTTGAGAAGTTATCGGTACGAATTTGACTGACTTGTGGTCGTCACCGAGAACTGCTTCAATGTTCATCCCGGGCGAGACATCGCCGCGCAGGATAGCTTCTGATAAGGGATCTTCTAAAAGGCGTTCAATAGCTCGGCGCATGGGGCGAGCTCCGTATTGAGGGTCGTATCCCCGTTGTACGACAAGAGAAAGAACCTCTCTGGAAAGTTTTAACGAGATATTCTTTATAATCAAACGGTCGATCAATTTGCTGGCTTCCAAAGAAACGATGCGTTCCAAATCTTTTTGTTCGAGCATGCGGAAAATGATCAATTCATCAAAACGATTGAGGAATTCGGGACGGAATTGGTGTTTTGCCTCTTCAAGGATTTTTTCCTTCATGGTCTCGTAATCAGCAGAATCAGAGTTGATCGCGCCGAATCCCATTATGCCTTGACGCTTAATTGATGAGGCTCCGACATTGGAGGTGAGAATGATGATTGTGTTACGAAAGTTGATCTTGCGGCCGAGTGAGTCTGTAACTATCCCTTCTTCCAGGATTTGGAGGAGGAGGTTCATAACATCAGGGTGGGCTTTCTCGACTTCATCGAATAAGATGACCGAATATGGGCGCCTGCGGACAGCTTCTGTCAGTTGTCCGCCTTCATTATAACCAACGTAGCCGGGAGGCGAACCAATGAGCCTGGAGGTAGTATGTTTCTCCATATATTCGCTCATATCGACTTGGATAAGGGCGTCTGCGGTGCCGAACATGATTTCCGCCAGATTACGGGCAAGGTAGGTTTTACCAACTCCGGTAGGGCCGAGGAATAGGAACGACCCAATAGGACGGCGTGGATCTTTGATGTCTGCACGACTACGACGTAGAGCACGCGATACGGCTGAAGCTGCTTCATCTTGGCCAACAACCTTGCTTTTGAGTTCCTCCTCCATGCGGAGAAGTTTTTCTGTTTCTTTTTCTTCCATGCGAGCCAAGGGAATTCCTGTCCATTTTGACAGAACGATCATGACATCTTCTTCAGTAACAGGAACGTATTGAGTACTGTACTGTTGCCGCCAGTCTGAGAGGGCTGTGTCGAGTTTTTTTGTTTCGCGTTTTTCTTCGTCTCGCAACGAGGCTGCACGTTCAAAATCCTGCACTTCAATAGCGGCTTGCTTCTCAGTTTTTAGTTGGGCAATATGAGATTCAATTCCTGAGATTTCAGACGGACGTGTCATTTGGGCGACGCGTTTTCTGGCGCCAGCTTCGTCGATAATGTCGATGGCTTTGTCAGGCAGGAAACGCCCAGTTAGGTAACGCTGAGAAAGTCGAGCGGCTGATTCGATTGCTTTGTCGGAGTAGTGGACTTTGTGGTGTTCTTCGTATTTATTTTGTAAACCGTGAAGAATTTGAATGGTATCTTCTACAGAGGGCTCAGACACCTGAATCTGCTGAAACCGACGATCGAGAGCCGCATCCTTTTCTATGTGTTTACGGTATTCATTCAATGTGGTAGCGCCAATAGCCTGAAGTTCGCTACGAGAAAGGGCTGGTTTGATGATATTAGAGGCATCCATAGCGCCTTCAGCAGAACCGGCTCCCACGATCGTGTGGAGTTCATCAATGAAAAGGATAACATTTCCAGCTTTGCGGATTTCATCCATTACCGATTTGATCCGTTCTTCGAATTGGCCACGATATTTCGTACCAGCGACCATAAGCGCAAGATCAAGGGAAACTACCTTTTTATCGGTGAGGATTTCTGGCACGTTGCCACACGCAATGGCTTGAGCTAGTCCTTCGACAATAGCTGTTTTGCCGACTCCAGCTTCACCGAGCAGAACAGGGTTATTCTTAGTGCGTCGACAAAGGATTTGAATGACTCGTTCGATTTCTACCGCACGACCAATGACTGGATCGAGCTTACCTTCTTTGGCTAATTGCGTCAGGTCTCTTCCGAAGGCTTGAAGTGCTGATGAGTGGCGGCGTTCGGGACGCATGCGATGGCGGAATGGAGATGGAGTTTCGGCTTCTTCCTCGTCATCTTCGAAAAGATGTTCATCAGACTCTTGTTCTTCCTCTTCCGTCTCTCGGAATTTAGGACTGAGTTCGGAAAGAATAGCCTGCCGTGCTTGGGTGAGATTGACTCCAGAATCACTAAGAATTTTAGCGGCAAAGCCTTCGCCATCCCTTAAAAGCCCTAACAGGAGATGTTCTGTGCCGACATACGAATGGTTGAGTTCTAGAGCTTCTTTGTTAGCAAGTGCGAGGACTTTTTTGACTCGAGGTGTGTAGAGAAGACCTTCTGGAGCAGACGAATTTGATTGGGTGGAAACAAGACCTTCGATTTTGTGAATAAGGGTAGGAATATCTAATCCCATACGCTCAAGAACTGTAATAGCAACTCCCTGGCCTAATTTGAGAAGGCCGAGGAGGAGGTGTTCTGTACCAATGTAATTGTGGTGGAATCTATCTGCTTCACGCCTGGCAAGAGCCAGAACTTGCTGGGCTCGTGGTGTAAAATTATTCATTATCTAAGGATGATCAATATAAATTATAAAATAATAGGATCTGGGAAATTCTGAAAATATTCCCGGATGATGTCGGCTCGTTGGCTTGAAACGGCTTCAGCAACTTGATTTTTCTTATAAGGTCCTTTGAATGTAGTCTCCCCATTGTGATTACCCGTGATGATAGCTTGGCATATGTGGATGGGATTAATCAGAATGGTAAGCAAATTCAATTGTTTGAGAAAATGATCTGGGAAGACCTTGAGGTAAATGCCTAAACGGATATTGGAAATATGGTTGATTGCCTCCTCAAATTTGAGGAGTCTGGCAAATTTCAGGATCCCATAGGATTTCCCTATGACGTCTAGAATGGAGTGGGGGGTATCTTGGAAGATTTTTTTGCGGATATTCAACTCTTGTGCAGCTAATGCTGCGGTTGTGCGGTGGACTTTCTCAATGATTTGGTGGGGTGTTGACTGAATGTCATTTTTGTTGGCTAATTGATAAAGGCATCCATGGGTTTCCGCACCATCGTCGTAAATACCCTTGAGAGTCAAACCAAGTTTTTGGGTTGCTCTTGTGATGGCTTCCATGTAATTGGCATAAGAACACCCAGGCAGGTGGAGAATGACGGAGGCTTTAACGCCTGATCCGGCCTCATGTGGGCAGGACGTGAGATACCCTAAGCCATCTTTAAAAGCGAAGTTTACTTTCCCTGCAAGTTCTGTTTCAATGGGTGCTGCTAGCAAGTAGGCTTTGCGTAGCTGCAATCCTGGCATGAATGCCTGGATTTTGAGATGCTCTTCTTCATTGATCAAAACACAGACGGTTTGGTTGCGGGTAACTGCTATGCCGCAGCCTTCTGTTCGCGTTGCTAGTTCACTGGAAATGAGTCGACGTTCGGCCAACATCATTTTATGCATTTCTTCAATTTGCGACGCGTCGCCAACCATACCATTGTTGAAAGCCTCCAATGATTCGATAAGGGGGAGTAGTCGGTTTAAAGACTTAACATTTTGTTCTGTATTGGCCCAACCAGGAAAAGGCGAATCCGTAAGATTACGTACAATACGAATACGCGATGTTAGTACAACATCAGTATTTTTTGAAGATGAGACAAGCCATGGGGCCGGGCGTTTGATGAGCTGGTCAAAAGTCATGAATGAGATGAATCCTGGTGTGGCGACTGCACTTGAGATTGAAGAGCTTTGAGCATATCTCTTAACTGTGCTGCACGTTCATAGTCTTCCTGGCGAATGGCCTGTTGCATTTGAGCTTCGATATCAGAAATTGATAAAACCTGTTCTTGTGCTGGCTCTTGAGAGGTTGTCTCAGAATGACTAGAAGTGTCTTTAGAAGAAGATTGAGATAAAAGGTGGTTCTGCGAATCGATTTCGGAAAGAATTTCTTCGAGGAATACATCGTAACAATGGCTACAACCTAAACGCCCTGTTGATTTAAATTTTTCTAACGAAAAATGGCATATTGGACATTGGGTCAAAGATGATTGAGATGACAACGATTGAGACACTGCCGTTTGCAAGGGGGTCTCCCCAAAAACCTCTGGAATGGTTAAGTCTAGATCTTCCGTCAATTGAGGGAAAATTTTCTCAGCAAGTTCGAAAGCGGCAGGGTTTAAGATACCACGTTCCTGGGCACATTTTTTACAGAAGGCCATGACGGTGGTTTGTCCGTTTTGAACCCTTGTTACAAATACTGCGGCAGGAGCCGAACAGATATCACACTTTTTCACGCTCGCTACATTAAATCTACGATACGGATCCTTCCAGTTATAGACGTGTCATGGATTGTCATGACGAATAGGGTATGTGCGTTTGGTGGAGAGGAGTCCTGCTTTTGGAGAGAAAACATAGGCAATTAGGAAAATGGCGCCAAGGAGTAAAATAATCGTAGCACCAAGATGCCAACCTAGTGGAAAAGCCAGAACAAAAGCTAATAAGGAACCAATAGCACCGATGATCCCTCCCCCCCAGAAAAGCCAATTGGGGTCGTTAGAAAACAACCGGACTGTAGCTGCTGGTGCTACAAGTAACCCTAAAGTAAGGAAGGATCCGACGGCTTGAAGAGAAGAAACGAGGACGAGAATGATGAGAGCAAAGACTCCGTAACTGAACAATCGCGTTGGAATTCCCAATGAGGTTGCCATGTCGGAGTCGAATAGAAAAATCATTAGAGGGCGTTTGAACAATACAATGAACAAAACACTGAGACTGCTGATGATATAGGCAATCCAAAGATCGGCATTGGAAAGACTCATAATTGAGCCAAATAACCAATCATCGATTTTCTGTTGAAGTCCAAGTTGTACCAGAACAATGTAGCCTGCTGCAAAAGCAGTTGTGTGGATGACGGAAAGAGCCGTATCATGATTAATTTTGGAGGTGTGGGAAACAAAAAGAGAACCAAGCCCAACAAATAATCCAGCGATGACTGCGCCAATAAGAATGCTCCACTGCAATAATCCAAAGAGAAGGATTGCAACGGCAATGCCTGGTAGAAGGGCACAAGAAAGCGTTCCAATTTGCAGAGCAGATTTACGCAAAATAATGAGCCCGCTCACAAAACCGTTGGCAAACCCAATCAAGCCACAAGCAAATAGAGAACGCTGTGCTAACGGTTCCTGGAGAAATTGGAAAAAACTGTATTCCATAAAGTGATGAGAACGATGAAAAGGGTTATTCCTTGTTTATGGAAGCAAGGTAGACTCGATCGAGGTGACTAGGAACTAAAACTTCTTGCGGAGGGCCGAAGGAGTAGAGTTTGCGATTGAGAAGAATGATTGTGTCGAATAGATCCGCTGCTGTTTTGAGGTCGTGGTAAGATGTGACGATAAGGCGGCCTTCTCGAGCTAAGGAACGCAATAGATGACTCAGAGATTTACTCGCTGGGTAATCTAGTCCGGTAAAAGGCTCGTCGAGCAACAAAATATGCGCTTCTTGAGCGAGAGCTCTTGCTAAAAAAACTCGTTGCTGCTGTCCTCCCGATAATTCACCGATTTGGCGTTGAGCCAAATCAGCAAGCTCCATTGTTGCCAGGGCTTTTTGTACCATCAATTGGTCATGAACGCTGAATTTCTTCCAGAGTCCGAGAGCGGGATAACGGCCCATTTCGACGAGACCCTGGACGGTGATGGGAAAGTTCCAGTCGATTTTGGATCGTTGTGGAAGGTAAGCAATTTCGCGTGGGAGAGAATGAAGAGGTTCGCCTTTCCAGAGGATTTGGCCAGATACAGGGGTTAACAAACCTGCAATGGTCTTAAGCAAAGTGGATTTTCCGGCTCCATTGGGGCCCATGATGGCTATGGTATGCCCACATGTGGTTGAAAAAGTAACATCTTGGAGGGCGTGAATGAGACCATAGGAGAAATTGACATGGCTGATATCGAGACGGTGCGAACAGGCATGTTGTTGATTAGCGCCCCAACAAATGTGTTGTTCTAAGGTGTTATTGTTCATGGCCAAAGTCAAAAGTGAAGACATCGTTGAGCCTGTGATCAATAGACCAATGAGTAACCGCCTGAGCTCTCTGTGATTCTGGTTCGAGGGTCAACGTGATGGGGGTCTCTGGCGTATTGTTGGACCAACTGACCGAGACGTGCAGACGAACCTTGCCTGAATCTGGTATTGTTAGATCTAAAGGGTATTCTGTCATGAATTCTGTGCAAGATGAGATATCGACGAGGATGCTCTGACCTTGCCGGATGACGAGAGAATTGGGCAAATGGGCACAACGTACTGTCAGGAACATAGATTTTTTGTCTTCCAATAGTACGGGCGGCGGAGTGATGGGAGCAGACGCAGGGGAACGAGTTGTGAGCACGAATGTTGTAAAACCTGCTGCAAAAACTCCGGCTAAAACTAAACATATTTGAAATAATGGAGAATAGAACATGGCCCCCCTTTATGGCACAAGGGATTTACAGATATTGTTGACATTAGCTCGAAACATTGCCTCAAACGTGGGATAATCAGGCGATAATCCATCAGTGATGAGTGGTTGTGCTAAAGGCGCCCCCAATGCTTTTGCTATTTCTTCCAGAGCTTTGGGGTTAACGCTGTACTCTGGAAAGACTGCTTTGACGCGATGATTTTTCAGCTGCTGTAGGAGGTCCCCTAAGCGAGCGGGATCTCCTGCTTCCTCTCGTCCTGTTCCCAATATTGGAATTTCAATCAGATCGTATTCTTTGCAGAAATGCCCCATGGCACTATGACCGGTGACGAGAATCCGGTTTTGATCGGGGATGTCTGCTAGTTGGGTGCGAGCCCAGGCATTGAGCGAGTCCATTTTTTTATTCCACGATTTCAATGCTTGTTGATAATCAACTTTGTGTTGTGGATCTTCTTGGCAGAGCAGTGCGCAAATTCTCCTTGCGGCTCGTTTCATGTTTGTAGGCGTGTGCCACCAGTGTGGGTCGCAGGAGCCGTGATGATGGCGTTTGTCGGTCGCATCGTTATGTGGACTAGCTGCTCCTGTCCCTGCAAAATCTGCTGACGGCACATCGGGAATGGCCTCTCCAAGGTTAACAATAAAACCACCTGAAGAAGAAATCCCAGAATTCAGCGAATCGGCAAGCGCTGGTAAATATGGTTCCAACTTTTTACCAGATGCCAAAATATAACGGGCCCCAGCAGCTTGAATCATGAGATCTGGCGTAGGCTCAAATGAATGCAAGTTACCGTTGGGCTTGAGTAAATTGACAACTTTCACGTGGTCAGATCCTATGTAACTGGCAATTTCTCCTAAAAATGGATGCAGGGCGGCAATTTTAATGGATTCAGTACTCTGTGCAGAACAGAAAAAAACAGTCGTGAACAGAGTTAAAATCAAAACAAGTAAGTGGCGCATAAGCGTTGAATCACTGAATCACAAATAGTCTCTAATGCAAGAGGAATACAGGGCATGATGGTATGAAAAGTCTGTTGAAATTGACTCTTACTAACGAATCTATTCTTGCCACCAAACAAAACATATTGCAAATGATAAAGATTTAAATGGTGCATAAATGTCATGAATGAAATATATGGGGAAAATGGAGCGTTTTGAAGGAAGCCTTATTCTAAATTTATAAGGAAAAGAAGATAACCCATGAGAAGACGTAGACAGGAAAGTTGACACTGTTCCTGATGATACAAACTTGCTTTTTGTTCCCAATCGCCTTACTCTACGGGAGTGAGAAAGCGGGCCTCGTATTGTAGCTGTCGTCTAAAAGGCGTTTTCCCATGAAGAAATTTCTCAACTCATTTTCTGTCATTTATGTAATCAATCTGGATAACCGGACTGATCGGTGGGCTTGTTTCCAGGAAAAATGGGCTGGAATTCTTGATTTCTCTCGTGTGAAGAGGATATCGGCTGTTTGTGGAACGCAAATTCCAGGGTATGGAGAGGGACCATGGTTTTCGCGAAATACGGAAGGGCGAGAAAAAGACTGGGCAGGCATGGCTGGATGTCTTTTGTCTCACAAACGAGTGATTGAGGATGCTTCAGCCCACGGATATGATAAGGTTTTGATATTTGAAGACGATGCTGTTCCTAGCCAGTATTTAGCGGCAGTAGAAAATGCATCTGATGAAATGTTACTTCGTTATTTGCATCACCACCATGATTGGGGGTTATGTTATTTAGGATACAATGCACAACAAGAACGTGGTATCAGAAAGCTGAATCTTGGTTCTGATATGGAGAATATTCAGAACAATGTGGAGTTGTGGCAAGTGCCTGGAGTATTGACGTTGCATGCCTATATTATCAATAAACGAGCATATGGGCCGATTTTAGAAGTGTTACCGGATGAATCGGAAATCTGGCCATGGATCGCTCGGTACCGAGCGATTGATACGTGGATTAAGAATTCATTTTCCTTAAAAAGCGGATTGAATGTGTTGGTGATGGCTCCTCAAATTGTCGTACAGGTAGAATCTATGTCTGATATTCTTAATCGAATGTCAAACTATACGCATGCTAATCTTGCTGTGCGGCCTAGAGAAACGTCTCCTTTTATGTATTGGTTATACAAATGGGTCGGTGGTTTTTTGGGATTAGCGGTATGGGATATGGTGCGTTTGGGAAAATACGTTCGTTATAGTCGTTCTGGATTTCCCGGCAAGAGAAAAGTTCGCGATCGAGAAGGAGATTGTTTGCATTGAGGACAAGGATTGACGAACCAAAGGAAGGAATGTCCATGTTTCTTTTTTGTTTTTTAGTACCATGTCTCATTTGGTTCACAATTCGTTAATTGCCTCTGCTTGTGTATTGTTATGCCGTTTGACTGGTATGGCGAGGGAGATTGTCTATACTTCGCTATTTGGCTTATCAGGGTTCTTGGACGCATTTAACACCGCGTTTCGATTGCCTAATTTATTGCGAGATTTATTTGCAGAAGGAGCCTTATCGCAGGCTTATACGAGTGTTGCTGCTAAAGTTCGTAAGACGGATGGTGATGAAGCTAGTTGGGAATTGACGGCTAAAGTTGTGACGCAATTATCAACATTGATGATTGCAATCGTGTCGTTTGGCATTGCTTTTGCTGGACCCTTGATGGAAGCTTTATATCAGGGTGCTCCATCGGAATCTAATATGAGTTTTGCAACGGATTTATGCCGGATTATGTGGCCATTCATTGCTTTTGCTTCGTTATCTGCATTGACGATGGGGGCATTAAATGTGTCAGGGGTGTTTGGTTTACCAATGATTGCATCGGCTGCATTTAATGTAGTGTCTATTGTTTTAGGATGTGGAATAGGGTATTGTATCGATCCTACTTTCGGGCCGAAGGCATTGTATGGGTTTGCTATTGCTGTGACTGTGGGTGGAGTTGCTCAGTGGATGGTGCAAGTACCTCGATTAAGGAGAGAGGGCTTCCATTGGCGAATGAATTTTCATTGGAAAGATAAGAATATTTATAAAATATGGGGCTTGATGCTTCCTTCTGTGATTGCTTCTGGTGTGACTCAGTTTAACGTTTTTATTAATACGGGGTTTGCCTTGGAATTAGAAGCTGGCTCAGTCACGTCATTGTCAACGGCGTTCAAGTTGTGGCAGCTCCCTGTCGGCTTGTTTGGTGTGGCTACAGGCATGGTGGTCCTGCCGTCGGTATCCAGAATGATGGTGGAGACAGAGGGTAAAAAACAAGTGGGGCAATATATTGCTAAGGCTTTGAGATTGGTCGCTGTTTTCGCTGTACCATGTCTTGTAATTTATTGTCTACTGGCGGACTATGCTGTGTCTGTGGTTTTCCAGTGGGGGGCTTTTGGCTCGGAAGCTGTGAGTCGAACAGGAGAAGTTTTGACGGCTTATGCTTGGGGATTGTTGGGATATGCTGGTACTAAAGTTATTCAGCCTGTGTTCTTGGCGCTTGAAAAACGTTGGATCCCCTTAATTGTGGCTTTAATCGCTTTATCTTTGAGCTATGGTTGTAATTATGCATTTGTTAGGATTTTTCATAAAGATGCCTCATGGCTGGCGTTGACGACATCAGTAATTACCACGTTTAACTTTCTATTCTATTTTATCTATCTTCGTAGACAATTGGGATATATGGGAGGAAATATCTTATTGTCGGGATTGGCTAAAATTGCAATTGCTGGAGTTTTGATGGCATGTTGGTGTTGGGGAGGAAGACAGTTGTTCTTAGTTAAATTTCTAGAATGGAATTATTTTGCTCGTTTGGCTACTATGGTTCTTTTGTGTGGATCTGCTGCCTTAGTGTACTTGTCTGTGGTATGGATGATGAAATTGCCAGAGTTAGAAAGTGTTAAGGCTAAGTTCTTTCATAAAAAAATTGAGGCTGAGTAAAAATTCATTAGTGTCCGGTAAAAACAGATAAGGACAATATTAAACGAGCGCTGCGAATATCTTTACAAAAAAAGTAAACTCCCATCTTTGACAGTTGTGTAAGGCCAAACATACACATAATCAATGGTTTTTAGCCTTTTATTCGTGGTCGTTATGTGTTATAATTATGCGTAAAATACGGATAAAGCACACTCATGAATATTGTTAAGCAGAAAATCAAAGGACAAACTTATATCTACATTC
>CASFPZ010000041.1 GCA_949296365.1 uncultured Akkermansia sp.
GGAGGCTTTCAAAGCTCGTATTACTAAACAATTCCCTGAAAAATTTGCTGAGTGGGCCAAAAAATTGCCAGATGACATTCATGTCGAGATGGATGGAAAACTGAAAACGTTGTTGGCTGACCCTGTTGCTGCCGCAATTCGATTTGAGGTGGTCAATCAAGAAATCGACTGGTTTGATCTTCGCATTGTGATTGATGTGGAAGGGGTTGAATTGTCCAAAGAACAAATACGAGCTCTTGTCGCTGCAAGAGGCGGCTATGTACGAATGGATGACGGTGGTTGGATGCGTTTGGAAATTAAACTCGACAATGATCAACGTGCCGCGGTGACTCGACTTGGCTTGGATCCATTCGATTTGTCTGGCGAAACTCACCGGATGCATGCTATGCAACTTGCTGATCCAAAGGCGGCTGAAGTATTTGATCCTGGCGCCTGGAAGCGAATCAAAGACCGCACCGCTGAGATCAAAATCGATGTTAAGCCGGATGTCCCGTCTGAATTGCAGGCAACGTTACGCCCGTATCAGGTCGATGGTTTCCGATTCCTGGCTTATTTGGCGACTAACGGATTTGGCGGTATTCTTGCTGACGACATGGGCTTGGGCAAAACAATCCAATCTATTGCCTATATCTTGTGGCTGCGGAATGATTTTGCGAGTAAGCAAAAGGGTAAGAAGAAAAACAAAATCCCACCGGTATTGATTGTCTGTCCAAAATCTGTCCTTGATGTGTGGGCTGGTGAAACCCAAAAATTCGCGCCGGGCGTTCGTGTGCTCGTTATCCGTACTAAAGAACAGGCTGTAGTTGACGATATCCTTAATAATTACGATATGGTTGTTGTTAACTATGCTCAGTTGCGTGTCTGTGGTGAAAATCTCAATTCGATCAAGTGGTTGACGGTGATTCTGGATGAAGGCCAGCAGATTAAAAACCCAGATTCAAAGGCTGCTAAGGCTGCGAGGGAAATTACCTCGTTTAACCGGCTTGTCCTGTCTGGTACGCCTATCGAAAACCGTTTGCTCGACATGTGGTCGCTGATGGCCTTTGCTATGCCTGGTGTTTTGGGGTCTCGTGCCTATTTCAAGAAGCGTTTTGACAAGAGAAAGGATCCTCAGAGTCAAATGCGTCTGGCTGCTCGCTTGAAGCCTTTCTTGTTGCGCCGTACCAAAACTCAGGTCGCTAAGGATTTGCCGCCGCGTACCGAAGAAGAAGTCTTCGCCAAAATGGAAGGTTTGCAAAGCCAGCTTTACAAGGCTGAATTGCGACGGATTCAAAAGTCGCTGTTGGGTGTCGACTCGGACGAATCGGTTAAGAAGAATAGTTTCGCTATTTTACAGGGGTTGATGAAGTTGAGACAAATCTGCTGTCATCCTGCTCTTGTTGATCCTAAGTATTCGAAGGAAGAAAGTGCTAAGTTGAATGCTCTCTTCTACTTGTTAGATCAGCTTCGAGAAGAAGGTCACAAAGTGCTGGTGTTCTCTCAATTCGTGACTATGCTCGATATCATCAAAACTCGCCTGGAAGCTGAATCGCGTCCGTTCAATTACCTGACCGGACAAACCAAAGACCGAAAAGGAGAAATCGAAAGATTCCAAACTTCGAGAGAACCGTCTGTGTTCTTGCTTTCGCTCAAAGCTGGCGGCGCTGGGTTGAACTTGACTTCTGCTTCGTATGTTGTCTTGTATGACCCTTGGTGGAACCCTGCTGTGGAAAGCCAAGCTATCGACCGTACTCACCGAATTGGCCAAAAAAATAAGGTGATCGCTTACCGCCTGTTGACGAAGGACTCGGTAGAAGAAAAAATCCGAATCCTCCAACACCAAAAAAATCAATTGGTTGCCAATGTCTTGGGTGATGAAGGTTTTGCCTCGACTCTCGGCATCGATGACCTGAACTTCATCTTGAACCACGGAGATGAAGAAGAAAGTTGAGGAACATTAATCTTTTTTGCGATAATAGATAATGATATGTTACGTAGGAGGCACTCGAAAGGGTGCCTCCATTTTTCCTGTCTCTTCTCTTGTTGTGTGGGGAAGGTGGGTCATGGCTGCGTTTTAATTAGTGTCCTCTAAAACTTTTTTGAGCAAACTTCCCTTTGTGGTATTTGGGGCTAGTGTAATGGTAAAAGATCGATGTGGTGTTTTATGGCGTGGTTTGGGCTTGTGTGAGAGAGGGAAAATTGTTTTTCATGTAGCGATGAAAGTAATTTGTTTAACTGTGGCTTGTGTTGGTGTCTTGTTGTCTTCTTCTTGCTCTTGCAATTGTAACAAAATCAATAAAGACTTGTTGGAAGATTACAAGCCGATGTCTTCTCAGCAATTCCAGTAAAAATGGGGTAGCTTCCTGTTTTGTATATTTAATCTCTCTGCGTTCCATTTATGTTTGAGGTTAGAGAAAAACCATCGACAGCTGATCGCGCATTGTTGGTGTCGATTGGTTTAGCAAAAAAAGATATCCCAGAACGTCAGTCGCTGTTGGACGAATTGACTGAATTAGCTAATACTCTCGGAATTGGCGTCATCGAAAAACTGTTAGTTTTCTCTCGAGAACCTCATGCTAAGTTCTTGTGCAGCAATGATAAGGCTCGCGAAATCTGCCAACTAGCTTGTGATTTACGCGTAGACTGTATTATTTTTGATAATATGCTTTCCCCATCGCAGCAACGCGAATGGGAACGCTTAGTCAATCAACTGGTTACTGATAACGGTACTAGTATCAAAATTAATGGAACTTTTGGTGAAGAAACTTGCTCGATTAGCATTATCGACCGCGAAAAAGTAATTTTGGATATTTTTGCTTCCCGTGCTCGTACTCGCGAGGCTACGTTGCAGGTAGAACTGGCTCGGATGCAGTATTCTTTGCCTCGGATGACAAAAATGTGGTCACACCTTGACCGGCAAGGTGGGGGCGGAAGTGGCGGTGGTGCTGGCTCTGCTCGTGGCGAAGGTGAAAAACAAATCGAGGTCGATAGACGGTTGGCTCGCTCTAGAATCGAGGCGATCCAGCGAGATTTGGCTGATATTCGTCGGCAACGTGCAACGCGTCGTAAAGACCGTGAACGACAAGGTACCGCGACGGCTGCTATTGTCGGGTATACTAACGCCGGTAAGTCTTCTTTGTTAGGTGCTGTATCTGGGGCCGACATCATGGCTAAAGACATGTTGTTTGCGACCTTGGATACGACGACTCGCAAAATTGAACTCCCAGACGGACAACCATTGTTGTTGACTGATACGGTGGGATTCATTCGTAATTTGCCTCATCGGCTTGTCGAAGCATTTAAGTCGACTTTGGAGGAAGTTGTGTTGGCTGATTTTTTAATTCAAGTTGTTGATGCTTCTGAGCCAGAAGCTTTCCGGCATTTTGAAACCACTCTTGAGGTGTTAAAGGAATTGGAAGCCTTAGATAAACCGATGTTTGTTGTGCTCAACAAAGTGGATAAGATTGAGGAAACGAAGAAGCAAGAGATCATTGACCAATTAGCGTCGAATATGGAGGTTCCAATTGTTCCTATGTCTGTGACACAGGGATGGGGAATGGAAAAATTCATGGAAATGTGTATGGAAATGTTGTCGCATCGTGTCGTGCAAGCTTCATATTGCATCCCGCAGAGTAGGGCGGATCTTGTGGCGATGATGCATCGAGAAGGTAAAGTCCTCCAAACGGATTACGTGGATAATAACATCGTGGTACAAGCGGTGCTTCCAAGAACGCTTGAAACAAAATTAGCCCAATGGAAGCGTTCTTAGTAGAAATGAAAATTTTTATTTCTTGATTTAACTGTCAATATTAGTCAGGTTCTTTGCCGATGTGTCTAGACTTTCGTTTTTTCGTTGTTTGCATGTTGGGATGCGTCATGTCTTTCCTGGTCGTCTCGTGTTCTCAACAACAACAGCAAGTTGAAGCTCCTGATCGATTACCTGCTTACCATTACGTCAGAGGCAAGACGGCTGTATTGAAAAATGGACGCGCCATCCCACCTCCTGAGGCCCCTCCTCAGGTAAAGCGTGCTATTTATGCTGCTAATTCTCTTGTCGGAAAGCCTTATCGCATGGGGGGAGGACATAGGCGTCACCATGACTCATCTTACGATTGCTCTGGTAGTGTTTCGTTTGTCCTTCGCGAAGCTGGATTGATGACCTCCATTCGACACTCAAAGCTTTTCTTGAGGTATGGTGCCAAAGGCCCGGGTAATTGGATCTCGGTCTATGCGAAAAATGGCCATGTCTTTATGGTGATTTGTGGCCTGCGCTTCGATACATCTGGCCGTGGTAGAAAAGGCCCCGCATGGCGTACGGAATCCCGCAATGCTCGTCATTTTATCGTCCGTCACCCCAGAGGTCTGTAATTATTTCCGTTTAGAGATTCAATAGGGCATTGTAATTTTCTGCAATGCGTCTAGCCCAGGCTTTTAAGGTCATGATTGGACGAAGCCGCTGTAAAGAATAAAGTGTTTCTTCAAGCTCTTCTGGGCGACCATCGGTTTCAAGTAGAATCCGGTCTTCTGGAATTGCTGCGATGGAGCAAGATGGATTGGTAAGTTGGTGTTGCCCAAAAGAAAAGTAAGCTTGGTGGTTAAGTAGTGGATCAACCATTTCATTGGGGCCATTCCAACCATGTACTAAAAGTTTGGGTAGGGGACAAAATCGGAGTAATTCAAGAACTGAACCCCAGGCGCGGACGCAATGAAGCGTCAATAGTCGGTTTTTGCTGTGTGCTAGTTCGAGATGTTTTTGAAATAATTTCTTTTGACTATCTAATGGTTGACGTGGCTGATGGGCTTTATCTAGCCCTGTCTCGCCGACTCCTGCATTGGGAAAGGCGTCGAGATATGATTCTAGCTTTTCCAAATGTTCAGTCGTACTGTCTGTTGCATACCATGGGTGGATGCCGAACGATGGTGTAAGTTGTTGGGGAAATGCCTGAGCCCAATGGGCTATTTGATCCCATTCATCTGGGTGGCTTGCACAAAGTAAAACATGGAATACTCCATAAGGTGGAAAATCTGAATTCTGAGCGGTTAGCCCGACTAAATGTGTATGTGCATCAGACAAAAGCAAGTTGGTCTGCGCATTGTCTGATGCTGTTGGTTGAGAAGAAGCGGTCAAGGCTCTAAATAAGTTTCAAACGAGCCAAATCTTGTGTGTCGACTATACCTACTGGCTTCCCTTTGGCATTAAGAACGACGAGATCGTCGATTCTGCGACTACTGAGGGCTCGAATGGCTTCTGTGGCTAAATTGTCCTCAAAGACGTAAACTGGGGTCTTGGTCATCAGACTTGCAACATCAAATGTGCCGGCATTGACATCCTTTTGGTAGGCCCGAACGAAATCGCCGTGGGTGAAAACTCCTGCTAGCTCTCCATTAGCTTTGGTGAGGATTGTTGCTCCGGCTCGGCTGTTGGTCATGGCCTGAAGACAATCGTTAACTGTTGAAGTATCTGGCAAAATGGCAACTTCCGGTGGTTTTCGCATGATATCGCTGACTTTTGTTAATAAGGCTCGGCCTAGAGCCCCTCCTGGATGGCGTTTGGCAAAATCTTCGGCGGTAAAATGGCGATCTTCTAGGAGTGCCATAGCAAGAGCATCCCCCATGACTAGCATGGCTGTACTACTGGAGGTGGGGGCTAGGTTCAACGGACATGCTTCTCGGCTGACTCCTGTGTCCAATACAATGTCGGAGTACTTGGCTAGGGATGAACCGATATGCCCTGTGATCCCGATGATGGGCATATCAAATCGTTTGAGAAAAGGCAATAAGTTGAGCAATTCTGCTGTCTCTCCTGAAAAAGACATGGCTATGCAGACGTCACCATCGCATACAACCCCTAGATCCCCGTGAAGGGCGTTTTGCGAATCGAGCATGACGGTCGGCGCCCCTGTCGAATTGAGTGTCGCAACTATCTTTTGTCCAATATTACCGGATTTACCAACTCCTACAACGATGATTTTATGCCCTTTAGTTAACGCTCGTGACATGATCGTCACGGCCTTGTCAAAATTTTCATTAAGCCGGGTTGCAACACTCTGGAGTTCTTCAATCTCCATCTTAAATACGGCTTTGGCTCTGTTGAGATGGTTCATAGTCGTTTGCAATCATGCAAAGAAATTCTTCCTAGGTCAAATTTTCTATGTGTTGTACTGTCAAGTTTAGCTCCCTCAATGCTCTATGATCATGCTGCCAATCATTATATTTCAATGAATTGAAACGACTCTGGTAGGGGGCGAAACAATTTGTTTTTTTAACAGAGTTCTTGAGGGTAAGCGGTCCCTTTGTTGCCCCGGGCTTACTTGATCAAGAATGTTAGTGGCTGAGTTACAAACAACTGGCCTTCGTCATTCTTTGCTAAGAATGTTAATGTGGTATAGACTGATGGTTGAATGACGTGGATGCCTGTAATGTTAAAAAGATGGGCTGTGTACAGGATGGGATGCCCATTGAAAACTGTATCGCCTTCAACTACAGAAGTAACCCCATCTTCTGCTTGAAACAGCCATTTGCGACTTAGTAGTTTAATGGGCGATGGGGAAATATTGCGTATATCAATAGACACTAAATAAGGAATACCTGAGTCAGTCGGCGGATCCCAAAGTGTGTTGTCGGCTGGATAAAGTTCGACAAGTCGGAGCTGGAGGCATCCTGAAACAGGCAACTGTACCATAGAAGAAGTTGTAGTCAGGGTTATTCTCTATGGATTGCTGTGTTCAGTAGATCGACTGATATCTCGCGAAGATCATGGACGAGTTCGGCTGTTGGTTTGCCCTGTGGATCCAATGTCATCTTCTTTTGAATGTGCTTTAAGTGTCGCGCCATTGTCTGCATATCTCGACGCTGACGCATTTCTGGTGACAAGTATCCTAAAATCTCTGCAAAATATTCGGGAACGTCTGGCTGAAAAATGACTTCAGCTTGATCTTCTGAAAATTTTTTATCGAGAGCGGCTGTCGCTGCGTCGAGTGCTCGAATCCATCCTCCTAAGGCAATCATGTGGGCCATGTCGGGATCTCGAAGTGAAGCTAATTCTTGCTCAACATCGTTTTGCGTATGGGCTAAATTGATTTTGAATCCATTGAGATCTCCATCCTCGGCATTCTTCAACAGACTGGCTGAATGTCGGTTAACTCGTTCCCCTGTCCCCATTGCTTTGGCATAGCGCGAAAGCTGCAAAGCGATGGGCCGCACTTCGTTCATTTTTCCACATTGCACGATGATGAATCCGTCCGCCATTAGAACTCCCATCTCAAGCGCGAGCGAAGCCCGATCAACTGGTAATTTTTCGGGACGTTTGCGAAGGGCTGTTTCTTCCGGAATTGGAGGAAGGCCTTCGAGGGTCTCAAAAATCTTCTTGATGGATGGAGCTGTAAATTCATTGACGCCAAGTTCCTCGTTCTTATGGGATTCGTCAAGAAGACGTGCTGGAATGACTGGTTGCTGCTGATTAGAAGTATCAACCTCTGCTTGCTGTGACCATGCAACGGCTGGCGCTATAATGCATGCTAATGCCAAGGTGACGTATGTATTCATAAAATCAAAAAACAGAGAATATTCTTATAGACTTGACGCCTCTCCCATCGTGGCCTAAATAAACTTCACGTCAAGTAAATCTGTGTAATGTGACGCAGATGTGACAAAAAATATTTCTTTTACCATGCTGACTCAGGAGATCATTTGGTACTCGGCTTATATTCTCGTTTTGGTGGGGATGTCCGGATACGGATTACATAGGTTAATCATTGTGTACTTGTATTGGAAGAATGTTCGTAATTGCCCAAAACCTAAGGAATTATTCAAGGAATTGCCAATGGTGACGGTGCAACTTCCGGTCTTCAATGAAATGTTGGTGGTTGATCGCTTGTTGGAGGCTGTAGCTCATCTGGATTACCCTAAAAATAAACTCGAAATCCAAATTTTAGACGATTCAACGGATTGTACAACGGAACTTTGCATGAAAAAAGCAGAGGAATTGCGCTCTCGTGGCTATGATGCGGTGTGCCTGCATCGAACGGATCGTTCTGGATATAAAGCTGGCGCCTTAGAGGCTGCTACTCGGGTGTCGAAAGGGGACTTTATTTTTATTTTGGATGCTGATTTCCAACCTTCTTCTGATGTCTTGATGAAGCAAATCCATTATTTCACTGATGAAAAGGTTGGATTGGTGCAGACTAGATGGGAACATATTAACCGTAATTTTAACTTGTTAACTCATTTACAGGCTATTTTCCTCGATGGCCATTTTATGATGGAACAAACTGCTAGGAATCGTTCGGGTAGGTTTTTCACTTTCAATGGCACGGCGGGAATCTGGCGTAAAGCTGCTATTAAGGATGCTGGTGGCTGGGAACACGATACGTTGACGGAAGACATGGATTTGTCTTACCGCGCTCAGATGAAGGGTTGGCATTTTGTCTTTCTCAATGATGTTGTAACCCCTGCTGAACTCCCTGTAGATATGGATGGATTTAAAGCTCAACAGCATCGTTGGACGAAGGGCTCTATTCAGGTCTGCCAAAAAATGCTTGGGGATATTTTGCGGGCCAGAATCCCGTTAAAAGCCAAATTGGAGGCTACTACTCATTTGACGGCTAATTATTCGTATCTTCTGTTGATTTTGTTGTGCTTTTTGATTTACCCGGTCGTTATGGAAAAATTCGCATTTCAGCATTCAATTTATCTGATATTGCTGAATTTCCTGCTATTCTTCTTTGCTTCAATTGCTGTGTGTATCTTCTATACGAGTGCTCAGATTGCTATACGACCTCGTACGTGGTGGAAAGAACTGGTGTACTTGCCTTTTTTGTTGGCTTTGGGTATAGGTATGTCGGTAAATAATGCCAAGGCGGTTCTAGAGGCTGTGGTCGGTCACCAATCTAGTTTTGTAAGAACACCAAAATATGGGATAGGGAAGGATGCTAGTAAGAAACAAGCTTCAAATTTGCGTAAAAAAGGATATAAGGCTATTAAATCAGTTATTATCCCTCTAGTCGAAATCGCCTTTGGTTGTTTTTTCTTGTGGATGATTATCATGTTGATTATGAAGGGAAGCTATCTCTCTGCTGTATTGATGAGCCCGTTCCTGGGGTTCTTCTATACCTCCTTATGTTCGATTGAATGCATGATTGCTGGCTTGTTTGGTCCTGGGAAAAAAGCTCAAGCCTAAACAAAAAATTTGTCTGGCCAAATGCTTGTAGATTTGCTTGTTTATTGTTCGGTTTTATGACTCTTGGCATCTCTTTCCATTGGCTAGTTCCTTCATTCTTATTTCCATTGTTGTTTGTTTCATGTCGACATTCTGTTGATCCTGCTCCATCGGCTATTGTGACTGATGGACTGGTCATTAGCGTAAAAGATCAAAAAATGGGAATTTTACGTAAAGGTAAAATTGTCCGTTCCTACCCAGTTAGTACCTCCAAATTTGGGTTGGGTGATCGTAAGGGTAGTTGCTGCACTCCGCTGGGGGTTCATAGAATTGCTAAAAAAATAGGCGATCGCCAGCCTAGCGGTATGGTCTTTAAGAGTCGTCGTCCTACTGGTGAAGTGGTTCAACCTAACTCCCCAGGAAGAGATCCTATTGTAACGCGTATTCTGTGGCTGCAAGGAGAAGAAAATCGTAATAAAAATGCCTATGCTCGGAAAATCTACATTCATGGAACTGCTGAAGAACGTACGATTGGTAATCCTACTTCCTATGGATGTATTCGAATGACGAGCCACGATATTATGGATGTCTATCGTTACGTATCTGTGGGCACGCCTGTGGTGATCGATCGATGTTCATTGGATGCCTCTGAACGCTTGGCTACTCAATTGATGTCAGACCCTCTCATGCAAGCTCAGGCTATCAGAGGTGCTCAGAAAAAAAATACTTCTCGTAAAACAATCGTAAGTAAACAAAATAATAAAAAAATTCGTCGTACTTCAGCTAAATCCGGTGAGTTCATCGGAACGGAACTGGTACAAAATAAACATTCTTCAGCAACGGGGGTATAAAAGTTGACGGATTTTTATGGATACGCCTCCTCTCGGATGTTTTAATAGGGGATCTGGAGATCTAGAAATTCTTAAAACCTCTCAGATCAGAAAAGTCGAATGTGTTAGCGTTTCTCGCTTTTACGAGAAATATAAAGATGCGTTGCAATTGGAACTGGTGAGTAGCCCTACTGGGTTGGCTCGAAAAATTTTCGAACCTGCTATTAATAGACCGGGTCTGGCTATTGCTGGTTTCTACATGTATTTCGCTCACAAACGAGTTCAGGTCTTTGGCGCTTCCGAAGTGGCTTATCTATTTCGCTTGCCATCCAGTATGCGCAAAACTCGCGTCGCTAGAATGTACCAGTACGAAATCCCTTGCATCGTCTTTTCTCGTAATCAAGAACCTCCAGAAGAAATCACGGAATTGGCCGACCAGGCGGGCATCTGTGTCTTTAGAACTCATCTATCAACGATTAAATTCGTCAATGCGGCTACGATTATCTTGGAAAATGAATTCGCCGAAAGTACGACTGTCCATGGATGCATGCTTGATTTACGGGGTACGGGTATCCTCATTTGTGGCAAGAGCGGTGTCGGCAAAAGCGAAGCGGCTTTGGGGTTGATCGAACGTGGTGGTGCTTTGGTCGCTGATGATGTCGTACAAATACGTAATATCGGTGGTGAATTAATTACTAACGCACCTCAGGAAAGCCAAGGCTTTATCGAAGTCCGTGGCTTGGGTATAGTTAATGTCACTAGTTTGTTTGGCCTCAAAGCGTTGAGACGTAATAAAAGACTCGATTTAGTGGTGATGCTCAAACAACCATCGGATATGGCTGAAGTAGAGCGGCTCGGTCTCGAACGCAAAAAACTTTCGTTGATGGGGGAATTGATTTATTATGTGGAGCTTCCGGTCGCTCCTGGTCGTGATACTGCTCGCTTGATCGAAGTGGCTGCAATTGATCAAATGCTCAAGGGCCACGGGTATAATATGGCTAGTGAATTTAGCAAACAGCTCCTCGAACGCATTTCTCGTGGCCACATGGAAGAAAGAAATTAAAAAAGAGTCTTGGAATTATGAAAGATTGAGTATATAATCCCGGAGAAGCAATACTTAGTCTGCCCATGGTTACCAAGGAAATTACCATTATCAACAAACTCGGAATACATGCGCGTCCAGCAGCTCAGTTTGTCAAAGTTGCGAGCAGATTTGTTTCTGATATCACTGTTGAGAGAGATGGCGAAGAAGTCGACGGGAAAAGTATTATGGGATTGATGATGCTTGCTGTTGGTTACGGATCCAAAATTGTTGTAACAGCTGATGGCGAAGACGAGCAAGCTGCTATCGAAGCATTGGCGGCCCTGGCTGAACGGAAGTTCGAAGAAGACGAATAAAATGACTGTAGCTCCGTAGACGACGGGCTTATGTTTGGCCTATATAAATGTAAATTGAGTTTTGCATTGTACGGCAGATCGAGTTGTCAGAGGCAGTGTGATGAGTGTTGAGTCGGAAAGCCCTGTTCATGGAGAATTAATTTTAAAAGGATTGCCTGTTTCTTCAGGTATTGCTATGGGCAGGTTAATCCTCCGTTTCTCTTCTGGCCTTTGTTTTGAAAAACATCCTATTACCAAAGACCAAATCCCAGGAGAAATGGAGCGTTTTCGTGAAGCTCTCGCGATGACGAGTGAACAATTGAAAAAACTCCAAGAAAAAACTCGAAAGTTGTCTGGAGAACGCGATGCTTCTATTTTTGATGCACATATTCTTTTTTTAAGCGACAGGACGATGTTGAAACAGGTGGAAGCTGGTTTGGCTTCGTCGTTGATGAATGTCGAATCGATCTTCTACGATACTGTTCAACGTTATTTGTTGGTCATGCGCAAAATTGATGATGGCTATTTGCGCGATCGTGAAATGGATCTGGAAGATGTGAGAATGCGCGTGTTGCAAAATATAACCCATCTTCACAAAACGGATAATGAGGAAAAAGATTATGGGGAAGAAATCCGACAAATCCTTGTGGCTCCAGATCTGAGCCCCTCCAATACGGCCTCTATGGACATTGATCAGGTTATGGGCTTTGTTACGGAACAAGGCTCACCTATGTCGCATACGGCAATTTTGGCGCGTTCTATGGGTATTCCTGCTCTCGTTGGTGTGGGAGATGCTCTTTGCAAAATCTCTGCTGTTCGTGGATCTTTTGCTATTGTCGATGGTTTCGAGGGCTTGTTAATTGTTAATCCCGATGAAAAAACACTAGAACAATACAAAAGAATCAAGTCTGAAAAACGACAAGCTTATCATGCTCTTAAGGAGTTGAAATTGTTGCCGCCAGTCACGCAAGACGGTCGACGAATCCGCTTGGCTGTGAATATGGAATTCCTTAGCGAACTAGAGGATGTCCGGGAAATGGGTGCTGAGGGAATTGGGCTGTTTCGCAGTGAATTTTTCATGCTTGGAAAAGGCAATGGTCATATGCCTGATGAAGAGGAACAAACTGCTTGCTATGAACAATTGGTCAAAGGTTGTTCTCCTCATGAGGTTGTCATCAGGACTCTCGATACGGGGGGCGATAAAGTGCTCATCGGCATGGAGCAAACTTCTGAAGCTAATCCCTTTTTGGGATGGCGTGGAATTCGTGTGTCATTGACTTGTCGCGATATGTTCAAAACGCAGCTACGTGCTATCTTGAGAGCTGCCGCAAAAGGTCCTGTTTCCTTGCTGTTCCCCATGATATCGGGTAGAACAGAAATTGTCGTCGCTAAGTCGATTTTGGAAGAGTGTCGCCAAGAACTTGAAAATGAAGGTCTTCCCTATGGGCCTTTGCGCATTGGTATCATGATCGAAGTGCCTAGTGCTGCTGTGCTTGCTGATATTTTGGCTAACGAGGTCGATTTCTTTTCGATTGGTACGAATGACCTGACTCAATATGCGTTGGCTGTTGATCGGGTGAATAGTCGAGTGGCACATATGTTCCGTCCAACACATCCTGCGGTAATCCGTTTAATGGATATGGCTATTCGCGCGGGTGAAAAACATGGGGTGCCTACTACGGTTTGCGGCGAAGTCGCTGGTGATGTTTTGCTTTTGCCGTTGATTGTCGGCCTGGGGACTCGTGAAATTTCTGTCGGCCTTCATCTTGTCCCAATCTTGCGCTATGCAATCCGTCACCTGAATTATAGGGAATGTCACCACCTGGCCGAAATGGCTCTCAATGCTCCGGATAGTCGCTCTGTTCTGAAAATGAGTTCTGAAATTGCCCGGCGTTCCTATCCTATCTTGTTTAAATAAATATTGTAAGCTCTCTGTCCTTCTCCCTGTTTCCAATTCTATCTGGCTTTGTGTATTCAGCTAGTGACGGTTCCTAGTATGAAAAAAAGCCCAAGAAGGGAAATGAAAAACGGTGAATTGGCAAGGATTTTGAAAAATGTAATTTTTTTGGATTGAATCTTGCGCGATAATGGTTTTTCTAGAGGCACGTATGTCAGAACACAAGGAGCGGAAAACTCTCGAAGAACGCAGTCATGCATCTGATTTGGAACGGCTGCGCCATTCATGTGCGCACGTGCTGGCTCAGGCAATTAGTCATTTGTGGCCGGAAGCCCAGCTGGCAGCAGGTCCATCGGTCGAGAATGGATTCTATTATGATGTTGAGCTTGACCATCGTATTAGCACAGACGACTTTGAGAGAATCGAGGCCGAAATGAAAAAAATCGTCAAAGCGAATTATCCTTTTGAACGTCGGGTTGTTTCGCGAGATGAAGCCATGCAGATGGCTCAATCTGGAGAATTAGGATCATGCGGACCTCGTGACACATGCTCTAAGTTTAAGGTGGATTTGTTGAATGATATCCCGGAAGGTGAAGAAATTTCATTGTACTCCAACGGTGACTTTGTCGATTTGTGCGCTGGCCCTCATGTGTTGCGCACGGGTAATTGCAAGGCGTTCAAAATCATGAGCGTCGCAAGTGCTTTTTACAAAGGGGACAAAAATCGTCCGATGCTTCAGCGTATTTATGGGACCTGTTTCCCTAATAGAACCCAACTGGATGAACACTTGCAACGTTTAGAAGAAGCAAAGCGTCGTGACCATCGGCGCATTGGTCGTGAAATGGGGCTTTTTGCTATTGATGAAGCTGTAGGGCAAGGTCTGGTGTTGTGGAAGCCTAAAGGTGCCTTGATCCGTCGGTCTCTCCAGGATTTTATTATAGAAGAATTAGACAAGTTGGGCTATAGTCAAGTGTATACGCCTAATATTGGTAAACTGGATCTGTATCGGACCTCGGGACACTTCCCCTATTACCAGGAAAGTCAATATGCTCCGATTCCTGAACGCGAGACTATGCGAAAACTTTGCGATGAAGGGGCTTCTTGTGCTGAATTGTTCAATGGATTGAGTAATGGGACCTTAGAGGGGTACATGTTGAAACCGATGAACTGTCCGCACCACATTCGCATTTATGCGAACGATGCTCATTCCTATCGTAATTTGCCTGTACGTTTGGCTGAATTTGGCACTGTGTATCGTTGGGAACAAAGTGGTGAATTGGGGGGCATGACTCGTGTGCGTAGCTTTACCCAAGATGATGCTCATATTTTTTGCACTCCAGAACAACTTCCTGCTGAAATTAGGCAATGTCTCGGTATTGTTAAAACGATCTTCACGACGTTGCACATGACTGATTACCGGGTCCGCATCTCTCTGCGTGATCCAGATAGTGCCAAATATGTCGGATCTCCGGAAAATTGGGATAAGGCTGAAGCTGCATTGCGCGAGGCTGTGCAATGGTTGGGCGCTCAGCATACTGAAGAACCGGGTGAAGCTGCTTTTTATGGTCCTAAAATCGATTTTATTGTTAAAGATGCAATCGGACGAGAATGGCAACTAGGAACGGTTCAGGTCGATTACAATTTGCCTGAGCGTTTCGATTTGACTTATACTGGACCAGATAATAAGCCGCATCGTCCTATTATGATCCATCGGGCTCCATTTGGTTCTATGGAACGTTTCACGGGTTTGTTGATTGAACATTTTGAAGGAAAATTCCCAACCTGGCTGGCTCCTGAACAAGTGCGCATCCTGCCTATCTCTGAAAAAACGGTCGAAGCTGCTGTTCTGCTGAAAAAATCTTTGATTGAACGAGGGGTTCGCGTTTCTATTGACGAAACTGCGGACAAGATCGGCGCTAAAATTCGTAGGGCTCAATTAGAAAAGATCCCTTATATGGCCGTATTGGGTCATCGGGAAGCTGAGTCAAACTGCGTCGCTGTCCGTCATCGTGACCTAGGCGATCTTGGCGTGTCATCCGTAGAAGATTTTGTCGAACGAGTTGGCCTGGAAGTAAAAAATCGATTGATCAAACCTGAAATTTAAATCCAATAAAGTTTGATTTTTATCCTTTAATCTAGTAAAAAAACACCGCGTGCCTATTAAGCCATTTAACAATAACAGTAGAGACGGGGCCAGACGCCGTGATCATGGCGATCAGGTCAGAGTTAACGAACGCATTCGCGCTCCTAAAGTCCGCGTCGTCACGGCGGCGGGGGACCAGTTGGGTATTCTTAATACGCGCGAAGCTCTCGAAAAAGCTAAAATGTTGGGCCTCGACCTTGTAGAAGTTGCTTCTACTGCCGACCCCCCTGTGTGCCGACTTGTCGATTATGGTAAGTATAAGTATCAACAAGCTAAACTCCAAAAAAACAATAAAAACAAAATTGTTCGCATGAAGGAAGTGAAGCTTCGTATTGGTACGGATACAAATGACTACTATGTCAAAATGGCCAGAACTGAAGACTTCCTCGACCATGGTCATAAAGTCCGTTTCCAGCTCCGTTTCCGTGGACGCGAAAACGCTCACCAGGAACTTGGCTCAGAAATGCTTCAAAGAGTCATTGCCGACATGAAAACTATGGGCCAGGTTGATCAAGCCCCGCGTCTAGCTGGTAATACTATGACTATGGTGCTTGCTCCGCTGCCCGTAGCTCAACGCGTTAAAAAATTCCGAGCTCACCTCGATGAAGGATTCGATTCCGAATCCGAAGAGTACGACGCTGACTAGTCTTTCTCCCTTCCTGTACTTTTCTATGTGTACAGGAAGTTTTTTCTTGCATTTGGTTAGTTTTAACTAACAATGGCTCTGTCAACTATCGCTTAGAATGATGAAGATTACGATTTTATACGGAACTGAAACGGGAAATGCTGAGGGTTTAGCAAACGATGCTGGAACTCGGTTGAAGTCTATGGGGTATTCTGTAGAGGTTCATGGGATGGAAGATTATGAAGAGGCCGTAATGTTAAAATCCTGTGGAGTGCTACTTGTCGTGACGAGTACATGGGGGGATGGAGAACCTCCTTCGAATGCAGAGTCTTTGTATCTGTCATTGAAAGATAGTTCGGAAGATTTATCCGATATTCAATATGCTGTTTATGCTTTAGGCGACGAAACTTTTGATCGTTTTTGTCAAGCCGGGAAGGATTTTGATCAATTCTTGAATAGATGTGGGGCCAAAAGGCTGTTGCCTATTAGAACATGTGGAGATGACTATGATTCTGATTTCCCCGAATGGCTGGATGAATTGATACCATTGTTGAGTAAATAATTAAAAGGATAATATTTATTAAACGATGGAATAGTTTATATGTAGTATCTTACAAATAACTGCAGATGGAATGATTTGCAGGTATTGAATTGTGTAGTGCATTAAAAAGAAGCAGGAAATTGAACAAATTTCCTGCTTCTTTTTAGGGTTGTTGATGGTAAATAAATTTATTTCTGTTGATTGGCCATTTCTTTGATGAATGGGTGGGAGACAATATCGACTACTCGGCCTTGTTCATCGATTTTGAATTTGTAAACTCTGGGACCGATGGTGATTTTGGTAATATAACCTTTGTCATTGCGTTCCAACCAAGCTTTGTCAACATAGAAATTGGCTCGGTTGGGATTTTGGGTGGGTTTGATTTTGTACATGGGTAGTTCATTGAGACCGGCGGACAAGAAATCGAGGAAGAGAACAACTTCGTTGATATTTGCTTTGAATCCACGATTGTAACGATCGAGGGCGCCGACAAGACGAGCCTCAGAACCAGCCCAGTGGTGATTTGCCTGTGTAGCGAGAGATTCTTGACGCGCTCCAAGGAACCAGTCAATATTGCCTCGCATAAAGGTGAAATCCTTATAAGGACAAGATTTCCAATAATTATTCCACGCGTCGTTCCACGGTGAAGAACCGTCCCATAATTTTTTTTCTTTGAATCGTTGTTGAGTTTTAGCGAGGTCGTACCATCCGCTTTGATCTGAAACAATGATATCTTCTTGTCCTCCATTATTTGCTGCGAAGACGAGCATGTCGAACCAGCGTCTAGCTAAATCTTTATTAGCACGGCCCATAACATAGGCATCTAACGAGTGGCAGACTTCATGTGCCATAACAAAGGTGAAGTAGTCTCCAGTGGCTGAATCTTTACCGAGGTATTTTTCGGCTGCTGCGCGGAGATCGCCAGCGCTTTCACAAGCGGGGCTGCCAACATCGCAGCCGAAGGTGTTTTTATTCGATTTGAATACGTATGAGATAGCGTCGCGCCCATCTCCCATGTTACGATCAAGAGAAATGTGATCGTCAGGGAAGAGTATGCGGGGATGGTATTTCATAAAATCACGAATAGAGAGCAATTGCCCTTCCGAACTTTTGTGGTTATCGGCCAGAGCAAGACCTGATTCAAGGTAACGTTTACGGTCAAGACCTTTGAGCTCCAATGTATTTGCAACATCAAGACGATGGGCGGCACTGTCTGGTTTCATGCAATGGAGCATTGTCCAGTTCATCACGAATATTCCTGGAACATGATGCATAGCTCCACATTGAACCTGGCCATTCTCTTGTTTGAACCAAGCATCTTTTAAACACTTGCGTTTTAAGAAGGGGAAGTTTGCAATGTGTTCTTTGAGCATCTGGTAAGCCTTTTCTCGGTATTCAATTGTAGGTAAGCTAATAGCCCAAGTGATCCATTCTCGATTCAAATTTTTGTAGAGATTCAAAAGTTTTTGATTGTCTGCTTCTAGAGCTGGACCGAGATTATTGCCGTATTTCTTGTAAATAGCGGCGATTTTATCTAAATTTTTAGCAGCGGTGTTGGGATGGACTCCCTGGGCAATAGCCAGCATGCCTTCATTATAACCGCCCAAGACGATATCAAGAACTCCGTCCTCGTTGAAGTCAGCTAGAGCACCGTGGGTTCCGTTCATATGCCGCAATGCTGTTCTGTTGTCTTTTCGGGGCTCGTTGCCTTTAGTGTCCGTAATGAGGATATCTCCTTTAAGAGAGTCGGCGATTATTGTCTTACCGCCTTTATTCAACCAGTAATGAATGCTGCCCCAGTTGATTCCATGAAGGAGCTCTGGATGTCCATCTTGATTGAGATCAGCTGTGTACGGTGCCATATTATAAGAACCCGGTACGATATGTTCTGATTTGTTGCTCAGTTTAATATCATCGGTCTTGCTGACGTTTTTGTATAGATAGATCCCATTGTGTGTATTGCCGACTAAGAGATCCATATGCCCATTGTTATCGAAGTCTTCGAACACAAAAGCGTCTGACGGGCAAACGAAAGGTTCGCCTGATTCTGATGTAATGGTACCGATTTCTTTGAATACTGGCCCATTGGTGGCACTGGATTGGAGTCTCATTGTTTTCAATAGGCCGTTACTTGTCCTTACTACAAGAATAGGATGTTTCCGGCGTGGTTGCTTGAGAACGGCGATTGATGTGGCTTCGATTGGCGTTCCATCGGGATTCATCACCGTAACCGGATCGGCAAATTGATTAATGTGCTGGCCTGGAAGATTCTTGTAGGCCCAGATATAGCCGTTACCACATACGAGAAGGTCGTTTTTTTTGTTGCCGTCCCAATCAAATATTGCGGGTATGCGGGATCCGGTGGTTGTTTTTCCTTGGCCTATAGGCTGAAGCTCTCGGAAAGCTGTAAATTTAGTGACGGGTATCTTGGGAATGGTCGATTCGTCCCGTACAATCATGTCTGTTGTTGAAAATCCCCCCTTGCCGTCTGTAACTGTTACCGGGAAACTGTCTTCTTGATTGAATCCATCGGTAGAAGTATAATAAAATGTACCATCGCCATTGTATTTGACTTTCCCTGATTGGCCTTGGCCAAATTTGGAAACGCTTAATGTATCCTGATCGGGATCGAATGTATAAAGATGCAGTATACTACCTGTTAGTGAAGGTGTTCCTCGGCTGACGATTGTCTCCTGTGCATAGGCTTTGGGCGCATGATTCTCTTTCAGAATTTTGATGGTGTCTGTCGATATCGTTTTGTCGAAAATGTGTATTTGATCAATTGCCCCTAGAAATTGCCCCCCATTGTGGGCTGAACCAAAACCAGAATAGGTCCCTGAGATGGCCCCTTGGATTCCTTTCCCTTGTCCGCTAGAAGTTCCGTCTAGGTAAATGGCGACTAATCCATCGTCTGCTCGACGAAGAAAGACAACGTGGTGCCATTCATCGTCATTGATAGGGACTGCTGTTGTGGTTATGACTTCGCCTTGTTGGATAATTGCAAGTTTGCCGTCTGTAGTTAAGGCTCCCCAAATCATGCCGTCTTTATCTCCTATAATTGCTGGCATGGTTGCCGGGTTGTCTGTTCCAATTGCGGATGTCTTAACCCAAATGGATAGTGTTGAAGATCCTTTCAAAAAATTGAGGTTTTTCCAAGATTTCAAAAATTGTTCGGAACCTGAAAAACGAATGCCTGAAAATTGCCTCCCTGAAATCCAGGCTTGAACGGGATCCAGATTGTCGTTGAGCTGAAGATCGTTGCCTCCAACTGAATCTCTGGCTAATTGGACTGGTTCTTGGAAGGGGAATGCCATGTTGTGCCAATCGCGCCCTTCATCAAAATTCCAATGGGCTTTTAAAGCTGAAAAATCGCTCGCTGCTGACGAGTGGAATGTATTGGCTATTCCTAGTGCAGGAAGCAGTAAACAGATGGGAAAATAAAAAGACCGAGACATGATAAAAGCTAGAATAAAAACTAACAAAATGAGGATGGGTCCGCAATATTTTTTTTGGTTAACAATTAAGCCTGAGAGACAGACTGGTAAAGAAGGAACACTGATTCCATTTCAGAGAAGTTTTACTGTTGAAATGTCGTGTTAATATGTCTAGATTATGTCTGTCACAGACTTACCCCATGTTAAAGCGCCTTTATTTATGGATGATATTGACAATGTTGGCTGCTGGCGGAATTGCCTTGGCCGATTCTGCACCAAGAACTAAGCGCAATCAGACGGCGGTTCCTCAGGCGCTTATTCCTTATAAACCCCGCCCCATCGAATTAGACTTTTGCCCTGGTGGACTTGCTCTGGATGGCGATACTCTGTATATCGCCGTCATGGGGAAGTCTCCGGAAATTGGTGCTAACGATGAAGATGGGGGCGTAGCGACACTTAATCTGGCTGATGTTGATGCAAAACCCAAAATGTTGACGGAGCAGGGAATGTATGGCTCCCCAACTGGGCTTTGCCTTCAAAAAGATATGTTGTGTATGAATGATGTGGATAATGTTTATATTCTCAATAAAAAAGATGGAGAAATGGATGGGGCGCTCAGCTTGTCTCTTGATCTGCCTATGAAACACCTTGATGGTATTACCTCTCTTGAGGATGGGCGTGTCGTCGTCGCAAGTCGTGACTTAAACAAAATCTACATTGGCGATTTGCGTTCTAATACCTTTGCGGAGATCGTAACTCAAGAACCGCTTCATGCTCCTAGTGGTGTTTTCTGGTATGCGCAAGATAAAATCTTGTACGTCGCTGAGGCTGCGGTGGAAAAGGTAAATGGAAAAAATAAACCAACGGGGCGGCTATTAATGGTCGATATTTTGTTTGGTTCTGTCAAAGAGGTCCATGGTATGTTCGGTAAAAAACTCCGTGGGCAATTCGGCTCGGTGTTCCGCTATGGTAATTGGCTTGTTTTCAGTGATTTATCTCAAGAAGGTCGCCCTGAGTGCCTTCAAAGACTGGATCTTAAAAATCAGAAGTTGACGAATATCGCTCCGTTAGCTATGCATGGTATGGGGCATTTCATTGTACGGGGCTCTCAAGTGATTGTCCCGGCTGCCAAAGACAAGAAAATTTACATTTTCAATATTAAGAAATAAATTACTTTTCATAACGTTTAAGACAAACTGTTTTTTGATTAGAAGGAGCAAATGTTTATGTCATCTGATTCTCTCTCCTATTGTTCCAGCATATATCGCTACAAGCGCAGACAAACCAGAGAAGTGATGGTTGGCTCTGTTGGTATTGGCGGGAATAATCCCATTCGTATCCAGTCCATGCTAACATCAGATACTCGAGATACGATCGCCTGTGTTCAGGAAGCGTTGCAGTTGGCTGAGGCTGGGTGCGAAATTATCCGTCTAACGGCCCAAACGAAAATTTATGCTGCTAATCTCGAAAATATAGCCCGTGAACTCCGTGCCGCTGGATGTCAGGTCCCTCTTGTCGCTGATATTCACTTCAAACCAGACGCGGCCCTGGAAGCTGCCAAATGGGTAGAAAAAATTCGTATTAATCCTGGTAATTTTGTCGATAAGAAAAAATTCGAGATTCGAGATTATACGGATGATGAATATGAACAAGAACTTGAACGTATTCGTAAAGAATTGTCTCCTTTGGTGTTGTTTTGCAAGGAATACGGACGCGCTATGCGTATCGGATCAAATCATGGGTCATTGTCAGATCGTATCCTTAACCGCTATGGTGATACTCCGGAAGGCATGGTGGAGAGTGCTCTCGAATTTGCAAGGATTGCTCATGATCTTGATTATCACGATCTTGTGTTTTCAATGAAATCATCAAATGTGAAGGTGATGATTGCGGCGTATCGCCTGTTGGTGAAACGGCTGAATGAACTTGGTGAAGGATGGAATTACCCAATTCACCTCGGTGTGACGGAAGCTGGTGCTGGTGAAGATGGCCGTGTAAAGAGCGCAATTGGTATTGGTTCGCTTTTACAGGATGGTATCGGGGATACGTTGCGTGTATCGTTGACTGAAGATGCTGTGTGCGAAGTCCCTGTTGCCTATGCTGTTGCTGCTCCTTTTCAACCGGAGAGGTGCTTCAATGAACCTGATCTGGGAAGGGTTGAACCTCCTGCTCCATTCCCATTCTATTCTTATAGCCGGAGATCGGCTGGGTTGTCTATGTGTTATGGAATCAGGTTGGGGTGGAACTCGCCGGTGAGAGTTGTGTTGCCGCATGAAGCTTATGAAGAACTTCAACAGGAACGTGGCGCCTTAGGTGACTATGTCCCAGAAATTGATGCTGAGAAGCTCGAAGCAATTGAGGTTGATCCTCTCGATGATCAGGCTTTTGCTGAATTACAGAATAGCCCAGAACCTTTGGTGGTGACAGTAAAGGATGAATGCCCGATGAATGTCGTTGGCGCCTTTCGTCTATTAGCTGCCCGTCTTGAGGATAGGCATTTGATCATGCTTAAAGATACCTTGACTCCCAAGGTGGCTCTGGATAGCGAAACTGCATTGTTGACTGCGTCGCGGAATATCGGGAGCCTGTTGTGCGACGGTATTGGTGAGGCTATTCTTATCCAAGGCGAACATGATCCTCACAAAGCCTTGTTCCTTGCTTATCATATTTTACAGGCGAGTGGGGCTCGTTTAACTCGAGCTGATTACGTTTCGTGCCCATCTTGTGGCCGTACTTTGTACAATATTCAAGAGGCTGTCGCTAAAATCAAAAAGGCGACTTCTCATCTTAAAGGAATCAAGATTGCTGTTATGGGATGTATAGTTAATGGTCCTGGTGAAATGGCTGATGCTGATTTCGGATATGTCGGCGGAGCTCCTGGTAAGATTAACTTGTATGTGAAAAAGACGCCTGTAAAGTTCAATATTCCTCAAGACCAAGCTGTTGACTGTCTGATTGAACTGATCCGAGAAAATGGACGTTGGTCGGATCCGGAAACGACGGTTTCCAATGCTGAATCTATTTGAGGCTCTTTGTCAATATAGATAAATCTTACATTCAAGGGTATTCGAACTCTGTGCCTGAATACCCTTTTTTATTGTTGTTCTGAAGATCTCGCCTAGTTTTTTTGAGTTTTTTACCATTAGTGCCTGGTAAAACTTTTTTGAGAAAACGGTTTCTCGAGGCTTTTCTACGAGAAGAATACCCACGGCATAAACTGTAAATTTTGGCATTAGTGTCCGGTAAAAACGAATAAGACAAGATTAAGGTAGCCGCAATGCCCATAAAACGGACCTTACGGATAGCCTTGTGAAAAAGTAAGCCCCCCTATCAAAAAAGCGTTAATTCTGGTGGGCCTTCCTCGAGTTCTTTGAGTAGTTTTAACCAGTCTTTTTCCGGCTCTTCAAAGAAGGTGTAGCAGTTTACGTAGTACATCAGCATGAGGCGTACCATCGTAGCTAGTCCCGAGAAACTCCACGAACGTTTAAGGCGTTTCTGTAACACCATCAGCAGCAGGTTGGCTATCAGCGTTACCCAAACCTGGATTTTAATGGCGTTG
>CASFPZ010000042.1 GCA_949296365.1 uncultured Akkermansia sp.
ATTGTTTGCCCACGTCCGGCCCATTTGAGAACAATTCTTCGAGCAGACAGCACTAATAGCAACATCATTGCTATAACTTTTACCATGCATATACCCCCCCCCCCCGTAATGTCAATACAAAATTCGACAATTGTCGATCTCAGCCATTATTTTAATAACAGACAGTTTTTTTCAGCGCCATGAGCCGAGTTGGCAGATTTGAGAATTTTGATTCATTTTACCACATGGCCAACGAGAAATGGTCTCGAGCTTTTCTCCGTCAACCTGGAGGCCCCATCCATAACACTTCTCTGTTCCTTCATTAGCAACTTGTTCCTGATAGAAAATATTGAGCCATTAGATACGTTTCCCCTGGTTTAGAATTGAGGACTTAGGAATTTCACAAGAGACATCTAATCCGAGAGAGAAGGGAATGAGGTTAGGATTTTCAGACCAATTCACCTCTCCACTGTCATAAAAGCTCACAAGCAACACAAGTTTGAGTATAAAATTCAAAAAATCAATCTTGACATCTTCATCGTGATGAGTATAGTCAGTTTCAGCAAGCGGGTATAGCTTAATGGTAAAGCTCCAGCCTTCCAAGCTGATTATACGGGTTCGATTCCCGTTACCCGCTCCAGCATTTGTTTATGAATATACTCCTTAGTCATGAGGAGTTTTTTTATGCCCTTTTTAAGTTCAAATTGGCGTCTAGACGCGAGTGAGCGGATATAGAACGAGAGAACCCGCCTCTTGCCGGTATCACAAAGATATAAGGGCCGGATAAAGCAATATTCCAGAACGAGGCCTAATTGATTTTTCTCTTAATCTTCAGGATCCGAGGGCCAGAGATCTTTTTTGTCGTCAGAGATGAGACTATGCGCAACCTTCAGAAGTTGTTTTTCAGCCACTTCTTCAATTGAGCCCTCGTCATATTTTGCAAGTTCCTTGATGACGCTCCATTCATTATCGGTAAATTGGAGCGTAAGAGTTTTCATTCTCGTTTGAGGCCTTGCCTGCTGAAGTTCTTCAACTTTGATGACAAGGGACACTAATTTTTGCGATAATTCAGGGAAGACACCGCGTTCAGAAAGCCACTGATTGACAGCACCAAGCGACACTTTGCATTGAGCAGCAAGCCATTCTCGATTTTTACCGTTTCGACGGAGCCACAACGTTACAAATTCCTTAGGAGTTTTCATGCCTTGACACTAGCAGAAACTTGACGAATCTTCAAGCCTTGAACAAGAAAAGAAGAGAGGCTCGAAAATTTTTTCTTTTTAGCACAGCTCACTTCTAAGCTTCCTTCTACAGATGAAAAAACTGCTGCGGCCATTGGGAACACCACAGCAGTTTTTTTGAATTGAAGAAGGGCAAGAAAGGTTTCCCTCTTGCAAGGTGACCATCCGCTCCTTTTTTTTAATTTTCGCTGATGAATTTAATATCGCCCGATCGAGCTTTAGAGAAATGTCGAGACAGGCCGCTTTCAACATCGCGAAGGACCAAGACCTGATCCGTTGCTTGTTTGATTTCGAAGGATTCCTCAAATGGCAACGTTTGGTAATTACCAATACTCTTTCCAGTTAGGATAAGCGTATCGCCCTGAAGTTTCCACGACTGATAGACCAGAGAAGCCATATTTACCGACGATGCTTTACCGCCAGATTCGAGGATAAACCCCTGCTTCATTTCAGGCATACCAGGGACAGGTTCAACCCACACATTCTCTAGGGATTTCTGAAGAGAGGGTTCCGTACAGCATCCCCATAACGCCCATGCACCGATGGCAATTCCCAAATTACGCACCCATGGTTTCATAGGTTAAAGTCTTGATTTTTATCGTTGCTTGTCTGGACTAGTGAAGATTTGTTCAAAAGTAGGTTCTTCAATTTGTTTAATTGATCCATCAGCATAAAGCACACAGATGAAGTTACCATGCCGTTCAGCAATAGGTAAGACATATTCTTCAAAATCAGCTGCCGTTCTAATACTTCTCGTTTCCAGAGGCGTACCATCAGATAGCCAAGGGACGCCCGCTAAGAGTTGCCCGCGGCTGATTTGGATACACGACGATGGGTCCTTAGGGTTCTGGCTATTATCCGTCCAGCTCGTGTACGAAACCGTCTCCGGCGTTGCTTCAACATAGTCGTTTGTATCATATGTAGCGACATTTCGGTCAGCAGGGCAACGGAATGCACCCGGTAAAGCCGGGGGCACATTGATCGACTTCGGATATTGTTCTTGAGCCGTCAAGGCATAGGGGGCCAGAGCATTCCACCATCCCAATCCTTCATCGAAAAGATCCGTATTTTCATCATCCTGCATACCGCTGCACGGGAGAATGCCGTAATGGTCAGAAGCATATTGTTGGCCAAAGTTACCCAATTCTTTGAGATTAGCCATGCATTGGGCACGTCTCGACTTATCTTGGCCGCCCATGAAAATAGAGTATGACACACCAGCCAGCGAAGCTAAAATAGCAATGACAACAAGAAGCTCAATCAGAGTAAAGCCACGATTGAATCGACGAGGTAGAGGAGAAATCTTCATATGTTTCGTTTTACTAGCATATGCTAACGCCCATGGGAAGAATAATTCTACGGTTTTGACTAGGAAATTGAGGATTCATCAGCAACAGCGATTTCGATAAGCGAGACAGATATCAGTTATTTCATTTTTAGGGATGAGGTTTGTGAAAGAATGAGGAGTTAGGAGCGTATATCGACATATGATACGGTTTCTTACACCCTACCTCCTAGCAGCATGCGGATGCAGCATGATTTCCGTAGCAGCGTCTCAAGTTGAGTGTATTCCGCAACCCGTTTACAAATACCGCCAAGATGGCAAACCAGGGCGTGAGGTTTTGCTAAAATTATCCGGCCATGATAGGGGAGGAGAGCTCTCGATCCATGTTACGGATGGCAAGAAGCAGGAAACCATCCAGACCCGCCTCACCCCCGGCCAGGATACAGTAAGGTTCCTGTTACCAGAAGGCATCGGAGTCAGTAACACAGCCCATGTGCAAATCACCGTTCGTCAAGATTCGTTGGAATATCAACAACAAGTAACAATTCCCCCCATGAGGTACTGGAACGTCTATTTGTACAACCATGCCCATGTAGATGTCGGCTACACCAACACCCATAAAAATGTTGAGATACTACACACAACCAACATTCTTGAGGGGATCAAGCTAGCGGAAGCCACAGCTGATTATCCAGAAGGGAGTCGTTTCGTGTGGAATCCAGAAGTCAGCTGGCCCCTGGAACGACTGTGGGTACAAAAACCAGAGTTACGGGGGGCCCTGATTAACGCCGTGAAGAAAGGGCACCTCGCCCTGGATGCGAGTTACCTCAACGTCAACACCAGCGTTTGTTCCGATGAAGAACTGTTTCATCTCTTCGATTTTACTCAAGGCATTCAGCAAGTCAGCGGGCGAACCATCGACTCATTCCAACAAGTGGATATTCCCGGGATGACCTGGGGAATCATTCCCGTCATGGTACAATGTGGAGTGAGATATGTCATGCAGTGGTCAAATACAGATCGAGCAGGCCAATCGCACGAAGGATTAGACGGCTATCCAGTCTGGTGGGTGGGGCCCGATAAGACCTCCAAAATTCTTTTCTTTCAACCGGGGAAATACGGTAACAGCGGCAGCATGACCAAAGGAGGAGAAACAGGTCGGCCCTGGCTCTTTCAAAAAGATCCGACCAACGTACCGACAGTCATCAAGACAGGTCACGCCAATGTCGACTTCACCCCCCAACTTACACAGTTAGAAAAAGAGAGATACCCATACGACTTTTGTGTACTTTCCTGGTCGTTGTGGGACAACTGTCCATTAGATGCCGATATACCCCATGCTGTTCGGCAATGGAATGAGTCACACGCTTACCCCAAAATCATCATCAGTAACGCCCATGACATCATGTCGATGATCGAGACACAATGGGGAGACAAATTGCCCGTTGTGACAGGAGATTATACAGAGTATTGGACAGATGGTTTAGGAACAGCAGCCAAACTGACAGCAATCAACCGCAATGCCCGAGAACAACTAGCTCAAGCAGAAACCCTCGCGTCGATGCTCCGACATCCCGACCAAAAAGCCATGCGTACAGCATTCGATGAAGCCTGGCGCTACATCAGCCTAGCTTCAGAACACACGTGGTGCGCCGAAAATCCCAAACATCCCTATTTTCAGGAAGCCATTTGGAAAGACAAGCAATCCTATTTTCATGAGGCGAGCAAACGAGTTTCCCAAGTACTCGACGAAGCACTAACCCCCGTTGCCACTCAGACAAATCCGACCGAATTTTTGGTATTCAATACCCAATCATGGTCGCGAGGCGGTCCTGTTGTGCTTCCTAAGGTTTTGGAGAAGAGCCAAGGAATTATTGTCACCCAAGAAGGCAACAGAATCGAGACATTTCGGGATTCATCCGGAGAACTCATTGGGCTCATTCCGGAGGTTCCGGCATTTGGTTATCAACGATTACGAATCGTCAATTCCTCAGATTTTTCCATTCCGAGTTCGGGACAACCTTGTTTTTATCGACAAGACGGAACGATTTCCAACGGACTTGTTTCAGTAAAAATTGATTTCAAGACAGGAAATATCGTTTCATTGACCAAGGATTTGGATCCTTACAACTACATTGACCCTCAAACGAATGGAGGAGCCAATTCCTTTTGTTGGCTACCAGCCAATAAAGACGAGCCTGAATCCGATAAAGCCGTCAACGTCGAATTTGTTGAGAAAAACGATCTAGCCATTGAAGTCAGAGCGACCTCTCGAGCTCGAGGTTGCCGACAAGTTACCCGTTCCGTACGAATTATCAAGGGACAACCCTGGGTCGAGATCACCAACACAGTAGATAAGCTACCACTAGAAGAAAAAGACAGCATTCATTTTGGGTTTGGGTTCAACCTCCCCAATGCCAAGACCCGATTTGACATTCCATGGGGAGTCGTCGAAGTAGAGAAAGACCAATGGAAGCAAGCCAACAGAAACTGGCTAGCCATACAACGCTGGTTGAACATGTCCACCGGGGAACGCGGTATCCTCTGGTGTTCGTTGGACGCACCGTTGTTCGAATATGGAGGGAGATTCGCCAACATTGCCATGGGGTGGGGAGCCAAAGGGAATTGGATCACCCGACTCGCCCCCAGTTCCACGATCTACTCCTGGGTCATGAACAACCACTGGCATACCAACTTCCCGCTGACCCAGGATGGGCCAGTCACCTTCCGTTACAGGATTCAGCCTCACAACGGGATGAGCGATGCAGAAGCCAATCGCTTCGGACTAAATCAAGCGCAACCACTCATCGCAGTACCAACCAACGGCCAAGAAGTTCCACGTCCGATCATAGCAATCGATCATCCAAAGGTTTGCGTTACCATCATTAAACCCTTAACCCAACAGGGATCGTATATCGTGCGGCTTCGTTCGTTATCAGCTACAACAGAACAAGTCAAGCTTACCTTTCCTTCAGAAGATCCACAACAAGCCAGCATCTGTCACCAGGGAGAAGAACATGGTTCTAGCCTACTTCCCAATCCAGTTGCGACTATAAAACCCTATGGCATGTTAACGCTCCGTCTCGACTTCCCACCCAAACAGTAAGCCTCTCATCCGACACAACCACCCTATTTAGCAAACAAAAATATTTAGACGCTCGTGCCAAGGAAAAATCTTTTCTTGGCGCAAAGTCGTGTTAAAATGCTATTGATTTTTGATTCCTTTCTTTACCCTTTTCATGAAAAGAACGAGCAATTACGATCGGTTTCCCGCTACGCCAGTTCCAGGGCACATCTGGCGTGGATGGGACGATATTCTTGAGTGCCTCCGCCGTCAACGCCCCGACACGAATCCCCATATTATTGTCGTCGAATGTTATCAAGGGATTTTCTACCAAGAATTATCACAAGCCTTTCGTTCTTTGGCCGACCTATGGATTGACACAGAAGAGTTGTTCCATTCAGAAGACCGGATCGAAGCATTGACACGACCATTTATCACCTACGACCGAATCTTTGGTCACCGCATTCTTCTAAAATATCAAGATTATTTCGATGAGGGGAAAGTTCTTGCCGCGCGTCAGCGCATTGCGGCAGGTTCAGGGATTATTGTTGTATTTGGGCACGGGGCCAGTTTTGTGCAGCCCCAGTGGGGAACCCTAGTGTATGCCGACATGGCACGTTGGGAGATCCAGCAGCGTTTTCGGAAAAACCTCATCCACGGAATCGGTATCCACAATGAGTCCGAGCCGCCCGCTTCGCATTACAAACGGGGATATTTTGTCGATTGGGTTTTATGCGACTATGTCAAACGGCAACTCATGCCGGAAGTTGATTTTTGGCTTGATACTAATATTCCTGGCGATCCCAAAATGATCGAAGCAGCAACGCTGGAGCATGGGCTAGATCTAGTTGTAAGTGGACCATTTCGAGTTGTACCGTTTTTTGATCCAGCACCCTGGGGGGGACAATGGATGAAAGAAGTCTGCAATCTTGATCGAGAAGTGAGCAACTATGGATGGTGCTTCGACTGCGTCCCGGAAGAAAACAGTTTAGCATTAACCATTGGCAGCATTCGTTTTGAAATGCCCGCCAACAACCTTGTATTTGCCCGTAGCCACCAACTCCTCGGCGGCCCCGTCGAAGCCCGATTTGGTCAGGATTTTCCGATTCGTTTCGACTTTTTAGACACCATTGGCGGAGGGAACCTCAGCCTGCAAGTACATCCCACGACACAATACATCCGCGATACGTTCGGGCTCCACTACACGCAAGATGAAAGCTATTACATACTAGACGCCACACCAGGGGCGACAGTCTATCTTGGAGTTCGCGAGGGAATCGATCCCGAAGAAATGCTAGAGGCACTACGAACAGCTCAGCAAACGGGAGGTAACTTTGAAGCCACACGTTTTGTCAACCAATGGCCAGCCAAAAAGCATGATCATTTTCTAATTCCCGCCGGGACGATCCACTGCTCAGGAGCAGGGACAATGGTCCTAGAAATCAGTGCAACGCCTAACATCTTCACATTCAAACTCTGGGACTGGAATCGGCTAGGACTTGACGGACTACCACGCCCCATCAATATCGAACATGGATCCCATGTCATCCAATGGGACCGCAATAGCACTTACGTTCGTCAACACCTCGTCAATGCAGTCCAACCTCTTGAGACACGCGACACCTGGCGATCGGAACGAACCGGCTTGCACGAAAACGAATTTATCGAAACTCGCCGGTATTTCTTTCGAGAAACCCTTGAGCTCGACACCTGCGGAGGCGTACAAGTACTCAATTTAGTTGAGGGCGAAGAAGCCCTCATTGAAAGTCCCAGCCAGGCTTTTCCTCCTTATGTTGTTCACTATGCTGAGACATTCATCATACCAGCCAGCGTTGGGGCCTACACGATTAAAGTCGTGACACCGTCTGCACAAGGCGAATGCGGCATCATCCAGGCCTATGTTCGAGTTAATCCGTAATCTTTTTATTCACTTATTTTCAACACATTACTATCTATGAGCCATCAAGAAGATCCAAGAATAGTCATGACATTAGATGCCGGCGGGTCCAATTTAGTCTTTTCGGCAATCAGTCGTGGACAAGAAATCATCACCCCCGTGAGCCTACCTTCAAGTCCTGATTGCCTAGATACGATGCTGAAACGCCTTGTTGAAGGTTTTAGCATCGTAGAAAAGCAATTACCAGAAGTGCCATCGGCCATCAGTTTTGCTTTTCCAGGGCCAGCGGATTATCCGTCAGGCATTATTGGAGATCTTCCTAATCTGCCAGCATTTCGGGGGAAAGGAGGAGTTGCACTCGGACCATTCTTGCAGGATTGTTTCCGCATCCCAGTTTTCATTAACAACGACGGAGATCTATTTGCCTATGGAGAAGCGCTCACCGGCGTCCTACCAGAAATCAACAGAAGATTGAAAGAAGCCGGCAGTCTGAAGCAATACCGCAACCTCATTGGAATCACGATTGGCACAGGATTCGGCGCCGGGATCGTCGTCAACAATCGTCTTCACACAGGCGACAACGCAGCAGGAGGAGACATCTATCCGCTTCGTAACAAGAGATATCCGCACCTCATCATCGAAGAAAGCGTGAGCATCCGAGCCGTTAAACGCGTCTACGCAGAACATGCAGACACTGACGCGACCGATCTGACACCCAAAGACATCTACGAAATAGCCGCTGGCACGCGCCCCGGGAATCGTTACGCCGCTCTACGATCCTTTGAGGAATTAGGGGAAATGGCAGGCGACGCACTATGTTCGGCCGCCACCCTCATCGACGGACTCATCGTCATCGGCGGAGGCATTGCCAATGCCTCGCAATTCTTTATGCCGGCATTGTTGCGAGAAATGAACAGTCAATTAGCCATGAAAGACGGCACCATTTTGCCACGCATGCAAATGAGGGTTTTCAATCTAGATGACGAGGCAGAATTCCGAGAATTTGCTCTTGGTAAGAAAACACAAATCCTCGTACCAGGCAGTAACCGCATAGTCGACTACGATCCGATGAAGCGCATCGGAATCGTTACGTCGAAACAAGACACCAGTCGTTCCATCTCCCTGGGGGCTTACATCTACGCACTCAACAACCTGTAATCTTTTATGAATTCATCTTCACACACACGTTCTTACCAAGGGTTCCCTTGGAAAATACTCGGTCCCATTCTCTTTGGATTTTTTGTCATGGGATTCGTCGATGTCGTCGGCATAGCCTCTAATTACGCGAAAGACGAATTTGAGCTTTCCGACACCATGAGCAGCCTATTGCCCATGCTCGCATTCATCTGTTTTTTCATTTTTTCGATACCCACGGGAATTCTCATGGGGAAGATAGGGAAGAAAAAGACCGTCGCGCTCTCCATCATCATTACAGGCGTAGCCATGGTACTTCCGCTCTGTCTGAATGATTTCAGTGTTTTGTTAGCAGCATTCCTTCTATTAGGGATCGGCAATACGATCCTCCAAGTTTCGCTCAATCCGATGATTGCTCAAGTCGTTCGCCCCGACAAGATTTCCAGCATTTTGACGGCGGGGCAATTCATCAAAGCCATTTCTTCTTTTCTAGGGCCAATCATAGCCGCCTGGGCAGCTTCGTCAACGGGAGATTGGCGGAACATATTTCTCGTTTACGCCATCACTTCAGCGATTTCACTGATTTGGTTATTGGCAGCAGTTCCTTCGTCAAAAACCACAACAGAGGGAGTATCTCTGCCACCTACATTTGGATCGACCTTGTCTTTATTCAAAAGTAGCTACATTGTTTTCATGTTTTTGGGAATTTTATGTGTTGTTGGCATTGATGTTGGACTCAACACCTCGTTACCCAAACTCTTTATGGCCAAGACCGGCATAGACCTCCAGGAGGCAGGTTACAGCACGAGCGTCTACTTTGCAGCCCGTACTTTGGGGACATTCTTTGGCACCTTCTATTTAGCCCGTTTTTCTGCTAAAGTGTTTTATCAATGGAACACAATTATCGCCATTGCAGCTTTTATTCTTTTGATAACTTTGACAGGTCAAGGAGCGCTGTATGCCATGACAGCCATCATCGGTTTTACCTGTGCCAACATCTTTCCCATCATCTTTTCATATGCCCTGCGTCATGCACAAGGACGCGACAATGAAATTTCCGCACTAATGATCATGGGAGTATCAGGAGGGGCCCTATTTCCATTCACCGTCGGCGCACTTTCCGACGTTTTAGGACAACTCATGGGCATCGCCACACTAGGCCTCTGTTTCATCTACATCTTCATCATTTCATTCGCGATGAAAGATCGGAACTTCTAATCATCAATCGTTTTTTCTTCTCCTTTTATGAACTATTGTTCAGTTATCCTAACAGCCTTTACTATAGCCGCATTGCATTCTGTTGCGTCGGATCCAGTTACCACGGATCCACCACAGCCCCCTTCCCGATCAGACAAGGCCGAACAAGTCATTGTCGTCTGTAAAACACATTTCGACATAGGATACACCCACCGAGTCAAAGACATAGTTTCCTACTATCGCGGGCCAATGATTACCCGGGCGCTCGACAATATTGACCGATCAGCCGATCTGCCTCCAGAGCAGCAATTCACTTGGATATCACCCGGGTGGGTCATGAAACAAGTCACGGTGCCAGGACAAGATCAAAGTCCCGAACTCCGGAATCGGCTCAATCAAGCCATTCAATCAGGCCGGATTCTGACACATGCCATGCCCTTCACCTTAGAAGCAGATTGCCTGGATGCCGAGCCCATGGCGCGAGGATTCGTTTTTTCTGATTTCATAGCCCGACAATACGGGCAGCCGCTGTCCCGCAGCGCCAAATCAACCGATGTACCCTCACAACCCGGAGCGCTTGCGACAGTGTTAGCCCGGGGCGGAGTTGATTTCATTCACATAGGGTGTAACTGGCCTTCTGGTTACGTTCATGATTTACCCCCACTCTTTTGGTGGGAAGGGCCCGATGGCGACCGAGTCATGTGCATGTATTCACCCATATACAGTTCATCGACAGCCTGTAACCCATGGGGGATGCACGAAGGTTCTCCTGGGAAAATTGCTCCACATATTGGAGTCAACCTCATTCCCCCCGAAGGATGGCCCTACAAGACATGGCCCGCCATTATTGTAACCGGAGACAACCAAGGTCCCCCATCCGAACAGGAGGTTCGCTCTTTGTTCAAGGAAGTCCATCAAAAACGCCCTGATTTGAAAGTCCGCATGGGATCTCTGGACGAATTCGCCCAAGCCATTTTGAAAGAGAATCCTACGTTGCCCGTAGTCAAATTAGAGATGCCCGATACGTGGATTCACGGAGTGATGAGCGACCCGCGCGGCATCGAGAAGATGCGCCGCACAGGCGCCATGCTGCCAGCTTACGAAATGCTCTACACAGAGATGACTTCGTGTTGGGGCATGGAAGATCCGGGACCCGGCGCTAACAAGCAAATTGCCGACGCCTTCGAATACTACCTACTGTACGGCGAGCATACGTGGGGGAGATCGCCTCAAGTTACCATATTCGGCGAGCAATTCCGGAAGTCACCCCGGCAACAATGGGCTGATCTTGAGAATTCTTGGGAAGATAAATCGAACTACATCAACCAAGCCGATGCGACCCTCCAAAACCTACGAACTCAGTTGTTAACCCACTTGGTACAAGAGCTCAAGGTCGACAATAACAGCCTTCTCGTATACAATCCCCTACCGTGGAAACGCTCGGGACAAGTCGAGATCAATGGACAAATCGTTGAAGTCCAGGACATACCAGCTTCCGGGTGTAAAATCGTCCCACTCCCCCACCCAGACCAACCTACGCCAACGCTTAAATGCGGGAGCAATTTCCTGGAGAACGATTTTTTCCGAGTTGTTTGCGATCAAAAGACCGGGCAACTTATTTCTATTTATGATAAAAAGCTCAACCGCGAATGGATTGATCCTAAAGTTTCGATTTCTCCAGGAGCATACATGAACGAGCGGTTCGACAAAAATCAAACTGATCGTTATTGTCGCGACTACCAGCAGGGACGTTGGGGCAATACACTTCACCCCGGCATGAGCAAACCCGGTCTTCCAGCAGATGTGCCCTACCGAGCCATCGTTGCTCAACAAGGTCGGATTCACGTTCAACAACACCCCGGATACGGCGAGATCACAATATCCACGCCCGCCGATCCCCAACAGCATCTACCAGCGTCAGAGAGGGTCATTCGCCTAGGAGCACACACCCCCTATCTCGATTTCCGCGTCAGCATTAAAGGCAAGGATCGAGATAACTGGCCAGAAGCCGACTGGGCAGTTTTTCCTTTCCAGATAGACCACCCTACATTCACAGTTTCTCGACCTTTAGGGTTCATGAATCCAGCCACCGACATTGCGAGAGGCGCCAACAAAATGCTTTATAGCACCGGGAATGGGGTTCTCATGCGCGATCGTTCGGGGGAAGGAATCGTCGTCCAGCCATTAGACCATCCTCTTGTCAGCATAGGGACACCGGGCATCTGGAAATTTTCGCTAGATTATAAACCCACTCATCCTATCGTCTACGTCAACTTGTACAACAACATGTGGAATACCAATTTCCGTTATTGGTACGAGGGGGACTGGAGCTCAAGAATTCGCGTTTGGACCGTCGGAGCCAAGGTCCAGCCGAATCAGGCTCTTCAAATTCCAGGTTGGGAAAGCCGCATGCCACTACAAGCCGTACGCGGCACGATCGAGAATGGATCTACAACAGGAACACTCCATGGGATCGAGGTTTCTACCCCTGGCGTCATTGTTTCGGCTTTTGGCAAGGACCCCATCAACCAGAGGCTACGACTTCGCCTGTGGAACATGACAGAAACCCACCACACCACCACCGTACAATTGCCAGCTGGAATGAAAGCCATCTCCGTACAGCCGACAGACCTTCGCGGACAGCCGACAGGAGATACAATCCCCGTCAAGCAAGGGCAGTTCACGATTGGAATCGATCGTTTTGCGCCAGCCAGTTTTGTCATTCAACTCACCCCATAACCCCATGAGATCCATTTTTCAAAGCTTCATCATTGCGACTGTTGGTTTCAGTTTTTCATTCTCCTTTGGGGCTGATATTCAGCGGCTTTCTCATTTTGTCAATCCCATGATTGGCGCCAGTACCAGCCAATTTCGGGCAGGTTCAGCGCACGGCATGGGCAAAACTTTTCCAGGGGCGACCACACCATTTGGTCTTGTCCAAGTAAGTCCCAATACAATCACCGGCGGGGACAATGGTTCGGGCTACAGCGACGAACATACAACAATCGAAGGTTTTGCCTTCACTCAAATGAGCGGAGTTGGATGGTACGGAGATTTGGGCAATTTTCTAGTTATGCCAACCACAGGAGCCCTACAAACAAGCGCAGGGCGAATCAGCCACCCAGAGGAAGGGTATCGGTCGCGTTATGACAAAGCGACCGAACAGGCTCAGGCAGGCTATTATTCGGTCATGCTCACCGATATGAATGTCAAAGCCGAAGCGACCGCCGCCCCCCACAGCGGCATCCTACGCTTTACCTTTCCGAAACACAATCAATCAAGGATTCAGATTGATTTAGCGCGACGCGTTGGAGGGACCTCCACCGAACAATATGTTCGAGTAGTCGACCATCACACGATCGAGGGATGGATGCATTGTACGCCAGACGGAGGAGGTTGGGGGAACGGAGGCGGACAAGCCAACTACACCGTTTATTTTTGTGCCCAATTCAGCAAACCCCTCAAGACATTCGGCGTATGGAGTGCCGACATCCCCGACAACCGAAGGCGCAAACGCCAAGACATCGAAAGTCAAGAATACCAGAGAATCATCGCACAAGCCACAATCTACCCTAATTGCCGAGAATTCCGAGGTAAGCACCTAGGGTTTTACACAGAATTCCCGACCACCTCGAACGAACCAGTCCTCGTTAAAGCCGGGATCTCCTTTACTAGTCTTGAAGGGGCCCGCCTCAATTTAGCGACAGAAATTCCGCATTTCGACTTTGATAGGATTCGAGAATCAGCCCGGTACTTGTGGGACAAAGCACTCGGCAAAATCCTCATTCGCGGCGGACAAGACGAAGATAAACACATCTTCTACACAGCCTTGTATCACACCATGATTGATCCGCGCAATTTTACTGATGTCAACGGAGAATACCCAGGAGGAGATGGTAAAATTCACCGTACGGCCAACTATACCAGACGCACGGTTTTCAGTGGTTGGGATGTTTTTCGCAGCCAATACCCATTGTTGACAATTATCAACCCAGAGGTCGTCAACGACACACTCAATTCACTCATTGAACTAGCAGATGAGACCAACAAACATTATCTCGAGCGATGGGAATTTCTCAACGCCTACAGCGGTTGTATGATAGGTAATCCCGCCGTTTCTGTCATGGCAGATGCCTATGCCAAGGGGATCCGTCGTTTCGATATTGACAAAGGTTACCAATATGCAGTCAACACTTGCGAACGTTTCGGCAATGGGACTTTAGGCTATACACCCGGATCCATTTCAGAGACGCTGGAATACGCCTATTCCGAATGGTGTCTTTCTCAATTAGCAGGAGCCCTAGGTCACCAGGACGATGCCAAGAAATACCTAGCAAGATCTAAGAGTTACCAAAACATTTTTGATCCAGAGCACAAATGGTTCCGCCCCAAGCAGGAAGATGGTTCCTGGCATCAATGGCCCAAAGACGGGCGTCTCGTGCAGAACTACGGATGCATAGAATCCAATCCCTACCAGCAGGGGTGGTTTGTCCCGCACGATATCGAAGGATTAGTCTCTCTTCTAGGAGGCAAAGAAGCCGCGCTCAAGGATTTGGATCACTTTTTTGCACACGTACCAGACAATATGTTGTGGAATGATTATTACAACCACCCCAACGAACCCGTCCACCATGTACCCTTCCTCTTCAACCGATTAGGAGCACCATGGAAAACACAATACTGGACCCGTCGCATTTGCGACAAAGCATATCACAATTCCGTCGAAGGACTTGTTGGCAATGAAGACGTAGGCCAAATGTCTGCTTGGTACGTCCTAGCCTCCATAGGGCTTCATCCCGTATGTCCCGGAGATCCGCACTACGAAATCACGAGTCCCGTCTTTGATGAAGTCATCATCCAACTACCAAGCCAGTATGCTCAAGGGCAACAATTTACCATTCGTGCGCATAACCAAAGCCCCAAGAACCACTATATTCAATCGGCCAAGCTGAATGGAGTTCCCTGGGATTCTTGCCGAATTTCGCATACCCAAATCATGGCAGGAGGCCTTCTCGAACTCGAGATGGGGCCACAGCCCAATACTTTTTGGGGGGATTCATCCCCCACGCGCCCACAACTGAAAGATCCACAACCAGGCCATCGCATTCCGTAGGTCACATGCGTCATGGCAACAATGACAATTTGCACAACAGGAATGCTTCGGTTATCTGTTTTTCATCACTATTATTTCGATTCACTTTCATGATACTCACCACAGACAGATTGCTTTTGCGCCCCTGGGCAGACTCGGATGCACAATGTCTATACCAGTATGCTAAAGATGACCGAGTTGGGCCCATCGCCGGTTGGCCCCCCCATCAAAACGTTGAAGAGAGTCTTTCCATCATCCAGACGATATTTTCCCAAGAAGGCGTCTTTGCCTTAACCTTCAAAGAACATCCTGAACATGTTATTGGTTGTATAGGGTTGCTCACAGGAGCTAAAAGCAATTTTCCCATCGGTGAGGATGAAGGAGAAGTTTCCTATTGGCTCGGAGTTCCTTTTTGGGGGCAAGGTTTAATTCCAGAAGCCATACGGGAAATCATTCGCTACGGATTTGAAGACCGAAACTTACGCACTCTTTGGTGTGGGTACTTTGTCGGAAACGAACAGTCCAAACGCGCTCAAGAAAAATGCGGTTTTACTTACCACCACACCAACCCGGCCCAATATTTTCCACTCACCAACGATATCCGCATTGAACACGTCTACCATCTACCACGCCAATCATGGGTTCGTGGAAAATCCTGAATATGTGTCCAATTGATGTTTCCGATCAAGGGGAAGCCACCGTCAAAAGTCCAACTCCGTTCTGTCTAGAACGACAGAACGGAGACAGGCGTTTTGCCCTTAGGTAGTAGAAAGACAGGAATTAAGATTGAGAAGTTTTTCTTTTAGCGCGATTTCTAAAGCAATTTCTGTTGGTACAGACATCACAGCTATAATTGCGTTTTACGACGTGTTCACCAACACCGATGAGGCCACTAATAGATTTAATAGGCATCATCAGACACGATTCAGTCAATTTAATGCCACAACAACCTTCTGGGAAAAAGGCAAAGAGCTTACGTTGTTCAATCAATTTCCAGTCGCAATAACCGGGGCTATAACTGTTACTAATCCGGAAACCATGTTGAGCCATACGAGATTCCAAATCGTTACGTAAAACCATACCACACGCTTCTACTAAAGCAGAACCCAGGTGGTGAGCAACAAAAGCGCCGACCATATCGTCAGTTGCCTGCAAGTTATGCAGATACTTATCGAATCCATTACCAATCGAGGCCATAAAGAGAGCATAGAAATCGGCTTCTTTTGTACTCGACGTGATAATAAGGTCAGGTTCGAACATTGTATTACCGATCACGATCTCGCGACGTCCCATTCTTTTACCCGGATAGACAGTAAATGCATAACGAGGTTCACAAAGCGTTGACAAATCGTTCAACATTCGGTCGATCATCTCCAGAATCGAATCATCTGGGATATGATCTCCATATCCCATTAAATTATACAATTCCTTGCGGTCAATGATGAGATCATCATATGAACACGACTCTTGAACAACAGGTAAAAAAGGTTCCATTTGATCATAAAACAGTTTACGCAGTCCATCGGACCGATCAAATAGTGTTCATCGATCCGATTTCTAAAGATCTTTTAGCTCTCAAGCTCAATGTTAAACCGCGCACAAAGATTTGGCAACAGCAACAGCAGCATTGGCATTAGAGCTGTAACCATCCGCCCCAATTTCTTTGGCATATCCTTCGGTAATAGGGGCGCCGCCAATCATGAATTTAACCTTATCTCGCAAACCTTGAGCTTCAAATTCGTCAATCACTTCTTTCATCACAGGCATAGTCGTCGTCAACAAAGCCGACATACCAATAACATCAGGTTGATGTTCCCGATAAGCTTCAATAAATTTTTCGGGCGAAACATCTACGCCAAGGTTAATGACTTCAAATCCACATCCTTCAAGCATCGAGGCCACAATGTTTTTGCCGATATCATGCAAGTCACCTTTGACAGTTGCCACAACGATTTTACCAGCCAGTTCAACAGCCTGGCTTGTCAGCAACGGACGAATGAGTTCAAGCGATCCTTTCATTGCTCGAGCAGCCAGAAGAAGATGCGGCACAAAGACTTGGTGGTTCTCAAACCGACGGCCAATTTCTTCCATGGCTCTAATCATGGAATCGTCGATCAAGTCGCGAACCGGAATCTTTTCATCAATAGCTTCTTGAGTCAATTTAACAGCTTGGTCTAGTTTACCAGTCAAGATAGCTTCGTATAATAATTCTTTATCCATATCATTTATTAGAGAGATGTTGCGTATTGCTTATTGAAATCGGCCACAGCTTCATACATGGCAACGATGTTTTCCGGGGGTACGTCTGGCATGATATTATGAACCGTATTGAAGACGAATCCACCGCCTTCAGAGAAGATACTCATTCGTTCAAAGACCATGTCTCGGATCTGTTGCCGGCTACCATGATTCAAGACCCCGACGTTTTCTATACCACCACCCCAGAACGTACAAGCGCTACCAAACCGTCGTTTCAATTCCCTGGGATCCATGTGATAAGCATTGGTTTGAACCGGGTTGAAGACCTCAATTCCAGCTTCAATAAGATCGGGCATTAAGTCAGCAATCGAGCCACAAGAGTGAATGAAGGTATGCATGTTACTATGGGATTTGACGTAATCGCACAAAATCTTATGTCTCGGTTTGAACAAGGATCTGTAAGTATCGGGATCCATGAATGGACCGCTAGTCATTCCCAAGTCGTCGCCGAAACGAATAATATCCGCCACGTCTCCGACGGCTCGGCAGACTTTTTCCAGTGTAGCCATATGGCGTTCTAGCAATTGATCCAGCAATTTCGCCACCTGATCAGGGTCACAAATCAAATCCATAAGGAAGTTGTCCATACGTCGCAAAAACGTACCCCATTCGAACAGATTACAACCACAGACGATCATGATAGCGCGATCAGTAGTAGCGCGAAGCTTCAGCGCACGTTCGCGCAATTGATCGAAGAAGTCCGCCTCGCCTGCATGATCCCAGGGGCTGTGTACATCATGAGCCCAAAGGATGCGCCCCATTTCCTGATCCAGACCAGAGTAGTCAGTAGGATACCCATCCAAATAAGGGAAATAAGTTTGGTCGAAGAAAGTAGCGCCAACAGGCATACGCGACAGCAGAGTTGAGCCATCGTCGTCATAACGGTTCCATGATCCATCAGGTTGTTGAACAGGCGAAAACCACACAGGATACCAAGCCGGGGCACCATTGGCCATAGTTACCGGCTTCCAGTCATCAGGAGACGAATTAAACGTACGACCGACATCGACAACATCAATACCAAACATGTCCAGAATGGCCTCATCCGGTTGGGCCAACTGTTGGACAACATCGTAAATCCGGACCGGCAGATCTTCCCGGCCTAAGTATTTCAGCAAATTGGAGTAAGCAATAGCCGAAATACCCGAGCTAGGTGTTGCGCCCAGATCGATAGGGATTCGATCCGGGGTTCTATGTCCGATAGCAGCAAGGACGCGTTCACGAGAATTCATATGTCTATCAGGTATTTGAGTTAATCCATATGGAAAACTTCTTCCATAGAAGCCCACCATTCGCCAGGAGCTCTCGACTCCAGCGGTTTTTGGCACGGGCCGCATTCTTTCCACCATCTCTGCGTTTCAGGATCAGCAGCCATTTTAGCCATATCAGCCTCATAATCATTACCATCATACTCGAAATAGCTAAAAAGCCAGCCATCCCGGTAATAAATCGAATAATTACTGATATGGCATTCAGCAATCATTTTCAGTACAGAAGGCCATACCGCAGCGTGTAAACGCTTATACTCGTCTAATTTTTCAGGAACGACTTGAATCACGCTCCCATATCTTTGTTTCTTACTCATTGTCTGTATTTGTTGAAAATATTACGATCCACTGCTTGCCCCGATCAGGAAGGACGAAACAACCAACACAAGCAATCCCACCCACATGAACAGAGTAGCCTTCAAGCCGACCTGTTTCCACTCGCCCCTGTAAATGCCCCAAATAGTCGCGAACACAATCGTCAAGGTCATCAAAATTCCCCAAGCCACAAAGGATAAATCCCCCATCTTTGATCGGCCCATACCAAAAAATACGTAGTTGACATACCACAGGAAGCCCGCCAGAGCACAGCATAGGTAATTAACCGAAAGCTTACGCGTCACAGCAGGTTTTACCCAATCGAGAACATTACCACGCTTCAAACACATGCCCAGGCACCACACCAATGTCGTAGCAAAAGATCCAGCATACAATACCAAGAAAACCGGACCGTCGACGAACAAGGGATCAGTCCCCATGTTTCGCATCATATCGGAAATCGGACGTCCCTGTTCCAAGCCGAGGGCAGTAGCCGATCCAGTAACTCCCACAAACAAGGCAGCCGCCAATCCTTTGCCCAATTGGAAATTCTGTTTTTCCTGACGACTAGATTGCACTCTACCTTTCAAGACGCCAGCGTAAGCAGAAATGCCAATACCAACCAACGACAAGAGGATTCCGCCAAGCAAGATGAACCCCGCCTGACCATCAAACATCGGAGCCAAACGGCCATCGATTGCCGGAGGGACTAATGTGCCAATAGCCATCATCAAACCCAATGACAATGCATATCCAAGAGCCAGTCCCAAATAACGCAACGACAGGCCAAAAGCCAAATTAGCAGCGCCATACACACAGCCAGCGCCAAAGACAATCCAAAACGTATCAGTTGGAATTTTAGACAAAGCTTCATCAAACCCCGGGACAAGGCAGACACAAGTTACCAGAGGGACGATCACATAACCAAACAAGCAGAAGACCAGCCACGAATGTTCCCATTCCCAGCCTTTCACTTTGTCGAAAGGAATTGCAAAACTCCCAGACATAAAAGCACCTATGGCGATCAGGAAAATACCAGCCAAGATAGCAAAACTCATAATCGTATTAAGTAAACTGTTTCATCTCAGCGTCCAACTGCTCCCCATGAACAAGGCGTCCGCTTGTATATAATAAAACACTATACAAAAAAATTACTGAAATGCGTTCGTTTTTATGTTTTCCTGAATGACGAACAAATGACATCTTCGATTCTATGAGCCGCCAACGAACCTATTTCATGCATTGGAAAGGGTCTCCCGACATTGCTCCCTTTCTCGATTACCTTGTGGAACTCGGTTGTCTCAGATTTTCTGGTATTCGCAAGCACTCGCTCGATTTCCACTACAACGATGGCATTGAAATCTGTCATATTTCGTTAGGAACTCACCATTGGCAGGTAGAAGACCGCCAATTTCAGCTCTATCCCGGCAATGGATTTATCACCTGTCCCTGGCAGAGGCATGGCAACCCCCAAGGAATTCACGAACGCGGAGAACTCGCCTGGCTCATTCTTAAGCCACGCACATTCACGCCAGATGGTTGTTTGGATCTAGGCAGTTGGTCCAGGTTGGAACCCGAAACTCAACAGATGATAGGTCATGTTTTGGCCAGCAACACCAGACCGGTCATTGTTCCCGGTTTGCCCATTATGGACATCTTCCGCACAATCGATCTTGAACTTGTCCGGAAACAACTTGGGTATCGGGAACACATCAACATGCTCCTCGATTCCCTCCTGTTGCGAATTGCTCGTTACCTGCTTACTCAAGCGACCAAGACAGACACTCGCGACGATTTTATCGCCCGCCTCTCTAGCCAAGTCCATTCCCGACTCTCCGAACGAATTTCCATTGATGAGCTCGCCTATAGTTTCGGCATGAGCCCATCAACTTTCAGCCGCAAAGTCAAAGCCCACACCGGCTTTCCACCCGCCGACTACTTACTAGAGCTCCGACTTGCCGAAGCACGTCGACTACTCGCAACGACCCAGGACACTATTACCGACATTGCTACCGCCTGCGGATTTTGCTCATCCCAGCATTTTGCGCAATTATTTGCAAAACGCACAGGGATGACCCCCCGGAAATTTCGAACCAATTCAACGCATTGACACTATAACACATCCCGAAAAGACAAATAGCCATTCATTTTTCACATAAACACTCATAACCAATACTATATAAAAGTTCCCTAAGGATAGGGAATACCCTTGAAGATCGGCACATTCGATATCCATTGCAGATACGATACAAACAAGCGTATCGTTTACCGCAAAGATTCCCCCAGCAACATTGTTTTTTATCGTCTTGAGTGAGGAAAATGAGTAAAAGGTGTTCGGATTTTTGAACAATTTGCCTTATGTACGGATACTATCGAATAGCGGCCGCCGTGCCGCGAGTAAGCGTGGCAGACGTCGATTACAATGTGGAGCGTCTGATTGCTAGTTATCAACAAGCAGTCCAGCATCAATGTGCAGCCGTTGTTTTTCCGGAGTTGTGCGTAACAGGGTATTCCTGTGGCGATTTGTTCTTCCACCCACTTCTTCTACAAAAAGCAGCAGCTGGGGCCAGTCAATTCGTCAAAGAAACGGTTGGGCACAAAACTATCGCCATATTTGGATTACCCGTCCGTTGTGGAGAAGCGCTTTATAATGGAGCCATTGTGGCTCAAGACGGGATCATGAGAGCCTTTGTTCCCAAAAAGCTGTTGCCCAATACTCGAGAATTTTACGAAAGGCGCCAATTTCAGTCTGGAAGCATCTTACAAGAATCAACAGTCAACATAGACGGGAGACCAGTAGCCGTAGCATCAGATACAGTATTCTGTGCGGGGGACACACCATTTACCTTTGGAGTGGAGTTGTGCGAAGACCTTTGGGGAGTCATCCCGCCAGGATCTTTCCTAGCTTTAGGAGGGGCACGCGTCCTGATGAATTTATCAGCCAGTACAGAAGGAGCCGGAAAATCTGATTATCGCCGCGATCTCGTGCGTCAACAAAGTGGGCGCTGTCTGGCAGCTTATGCATTTGCTTCAGCAGGAGTCGGCGAATCCACGACAGACGTTGTCTTTGGGGGACATGCCCTGATTGCAGAAAACGGACGTCTTGCAGCTGAAACTACTCGTTTTTGTCGCAGCGACACCATCATCTATGCCGACGTCGACCTAGACCGTCTAGGAGCAGCCCGCATTTCAGAAAGTTCGTTCAATGCCTGTCGGGACAGTCTCAATGTTCATCTCCAGCAGATGTGTTTGGACGAGGTCCCAGAATCCCCGGACATGGCATACGCCTGGAATCCGGCCCATCCATTTATTCCTCCTCATGATGCTGCGCCAGCACGTTGCCATGAAATCATCAACATTCAGACAGCAGGCTTAGCCAAAAGAGTCGAGCACACACATGCTTCCAAACTAGTCGTCGGCATTTCCGGAGGATTGGATTCTACTCTAGCTCTGTTAGTATCAGTTCGTTGTCTACAGCTTTTAGGACGTCCAGTTTCGGACATCATTGCCGTCACCATGCCCGGATTTGGCACAACCGACAGGACATATGCCAACGCCATCGCCATGTGCCAACTCGTCGGGGCAGAACTCCGAGAAATTCCTATTCGAGAAGCCTGTCTTCAGCATTTTAACGACATCGGGCACGATCCGAAAGAAACAACTACAACCTATGAAAATGCTCAGGCTCGCGAACGGACCCAAATTCTGATGGATATAGCCAATAAAGAAAACGGGCTCGTCGTCGGCACAGGAGATTTATCGGAGATTGCACTAGGCTGGTCGACTTACAACGGCGATCACATGTCGATGTATGCCGTCAATTGTTCAATACCTAAAACATTGATCCGCCTATTAATCCAGACAATAGCCCAGGAAGCCGGAGGCGAACTCGAAGCAGTTCTCCGCGATGTCAACGAAACCCCCGTCAGTCCGGAACTTCTGCCGTCAGATCCCCAAGGCCACATTGCCCAGAAAACAGAAACCGTTTTGGGGTCTTATGAACTGCACGATTATTTTCTCTACCATTTTATGAAACATGCGGCATCTCCCGCAAAAATTTATTACATGGCAACGCAAGCTTTCCAAGGAACGTACGAACCGGCCTACATCGGACAATGTCTCAAGACCTTTCTGCGACGTTTCTTCACCCAACAGTTCAAGCGCAATTGCTGTCCAGACGGTCCCAAAGTCGGTTCTATCGCCCTGTCGCCACGCGGCGATTGGCGCATGCCCTCCGATGCCACCGTTACAGTGTGGATGCAAGAACTCGACAAGGTCTTAACCCACGAACAATCACCCTCTTAAAAAACTTTCACACAACATGTTCATATTCATTAGTGTCCGGTAAAACCGAATAAGACAAGATTGAGGTGGCCGCAATGCCCATAAAACGGACCTTACGGATAGCCTTGTGAAAAAGTAAGCCCCCCC
>CASFPZ010000043.1 GCA_949296365.1 uncultured Akkermansia sp.
CAATAACTTTTTACCAAAAATTTTTCCACACTCCGCATGCTTTCTTCATAACTCCCTCATCAACAAACCATTATAAGCATGATTTTTTTGATGATTTTCTTCATTTTCCACCCCTGCACCTGACAAATCCTGCATAAATTCCGGGAAGTAAGATATTTGCTCTACAGTTGATTTACTTTTCGTCAGGGAACATTTTACGGATATCCTGAGTTAGGCGCATCGCGCAAAAATCTGGACCACACATAGAGCAGAAATGCGCTTTGCCAGCAGTCGCATGAGGGAGAGTCAGGTCATGATACTCGCGAGCACGTTGAGGATCCAACGAAAGATTAAATTGGTCCTCCCAGCGGAATTCATAACGAGCCTTAGAGAGAGCGTTGTCTCGCAACTGGGCGCCTGGATGCCCCTTAGCCAAATCGGCAGCATGTGCAGCCAACTTATAGGTAACAACACCTTCTCGTACATCTTCGCGGTCAGGGAGGCCCAAATGTTCCTTACGAGTTACATAACAAAGCATAGCGCATCCCATTCGAGCGATTTCGGCACCGCCCAACGCTCCGGTAATGTGGTCATACCCAGGGGCGATATCGCTAGCCAGCGGGCCCAGCGTGTAAAAAGGCGCCTCCATGCACCACTCTAGTTGTTTGTGCATGTTATCGGCGACCAAATGCAGGGGCACATGACCTGGGCCCTCATTCATCACTTGAACACCCGCCTCCCATGCACGTTTTGTCAAGTCGCCTTGGACCTCCAATTCCGCCAATTGGGCGAAATCGTTTGCGTCGGCGATCGACCCAGGGCGCAATCCATCGCCGATGGAGACCGCCACATCATATGATGCCAGAATTTGGCAAACTTCATCCCAGTGTTCGTACAAGAAATTTTCTTGATTGTGGATCATGCACCACTGAGCCATAATAGAGCCGCCACGCGATACGATTCCCGTCATTCGGTGAGCAGTATGAGCGATAAACCTCTGCAGCAATCCAGCGTGCAACGTGACGTAATCGACCCCTTGTTCCGCCTGCTCAATCAGGGTATCGCGGAATATTTCCCAGGACAAATACTCAGTTCGGCCACTCACTTTTTCCAGAGATTGGTACATAGGCACCGTGCCAATAGGGACAGGGGAATTGCGTAAAATTCCTTCACGAGTTTCGTGAATATTTTTACCTGTTGACAAATCCATGACCGTATCAGCCCCCCAATGGATAGCCCACAAGAGTTTTTCGACTTCTTCTTCCAGGCTCGATCCCAGGGCAGAATTACCAATATTTGCATTGATTTTTACGAGGAAATTACGACCGATGATCATCGGTTCGCACTCAGGATGGTTAATATTAACGGGGATCAACGCTCTTCCAGCAGCAATCTCGTCTCGGACAAATTCTGGAGAGTAATATGCCGGCATACGTCCGCCGCGTGCGCCAGGATGTTGATAATTCAAAGAATTGCGATGTACCAGGGATTGAGGTCCGAAATGTTCCAATTGTTCCAGTTCGGAAGGTTTCGGCATAGTTTCCAAGGCGAGCAGAGCTAGATCGGCCGATTCTGGGCGAGATTTTGGATTTGGGTAGCGATCGTAGATTGTTTGATAAACTTTTTCGCGGCCCAAATTTTCTCGGATAGCGACAAATTCCATTTCTGGGGTGATGATACCTTGGCGGGCATACCACCGTTGCGTAACAGGGTGTTGGTTACAGGCAATCAAACAATTAGAATCGCCCTTCAACATTTTTTTACTGACGACATCGGCACGGTTTGCGATCCAGTTTTTACGTAACGCCGGGAGGCCACGATGCACATCGCCCTGGAAGGCAGCATCACCCCACGGACCAGAGCAATCGTACAATCGAACCGGGGCATTAGTTTCCTTGCTACCATCCGGGAACAAGGTTTCATGTTGTTTAACTTCCCTGAACGGGACCCGAACTTCTGGATACAACCCACCCGATACGTAAATGCGAGATGAGCCAGGATAGCTAAGAAAGGAAGTATCGTTTGAATCAGTCATGACGGTGAGAAGGTACGGTTAATATGTTAGGAGTCGGGATTTTGAGATAGAATAGCCACTGGGGGATGCTGCTAGGAGCGCCCCACAGACATAGCCATTGGGCCACAGAATTTCTGTTTGAATCAAAGGCAGTCTACTCTTAGGCAGGCATGAAGGAAAGGACTTTTCCAGGCTTCCTTCGACACTCGGACTCTCGCCAACCGTTTACAATCGAGCATGTCTTGCGCGGACTTCCAACCTACGTTTTACAAAAAAACCGGAAATTACTAATGGGACAATCCCCATAATCATCAGAATCATATAATCTTTCCACAAAGTTGGGATCGAGCCATGATCGGCACTATATCCAGGGTCATCCGGCAACTTACCATCCCCCATAAAGGGCAACGGTTGCAACTTAGCTAAAAAGATCGATGGGCGGTCAACCGCCTCACGACTCTGCCGCTGAGCCTCAGCATATTCAAAAATACCCTGGACCCTATCGTTGACATAGAATGAAACAATCGTTTGTTTTTTTATTTTTTCGAGTTTTTTGACAAAATCAGTTAATTCGTCAATTGACTGGCCAGTAGCCAAACGGCGGATCGTGCGCACATAGTATTTAGCCGTATCAGCATCTGGGGCTTCCAACGACGATATTGCAGTCAATCCGCTCAGCAACAAATGCATTTTGTCGCGTTCCGTTGGAGTTAACATTCCCGGTTTAGCTTTCAGGATATCGACCTGTTTTTGGATTTTCAAACGTTCAATTTCCCACAAATTTTCTGTTGCTTGTGCCACCACAAACATTTCATAAGAATACCGCAGCGGACATAATTCAGCGACCAGAGGTACTCGTCCCGGTTTTAGGCGGCCATTTTCATCAGTTCTGTGTTCGAACCAGGGGATAAATTGATTCATTTCTTCAAATGGAATCATCGCGCCAGCCAACAGGACTTGGGGCACTAACACCAGAGGCACCATGTTTAGGGCCACTCGTTCAGTCTTTGCAAATACAGAAATCAGCAGCGATATGCTCACCCCCACAAAAGCCGTCAATACCATTACAAGCCAATACTGCACAAACATTTCGTAAATTTGCAAAATTTCATTAGCCACCACCAAATACAAAGCAGACTGCACAGCAGCCAAGAATGTCAGCACCAAGGCCTTTGCTATGATGTATCCAGTTACAAAAACTCGGTAATTACTCTCGCGTTTCAAGACAGGGTTATCCTTCAAGATTTCGCTAGCAGCTCCAGTTAGGCCAAAAAACATCGCGACCACAGCAGATAAGAATAGATATGGCGGGATATGTAAAGCCGATCCGAAGGAAAATTCAGGCGTTGATGAGGCGCGCAACATCACAGCAATCAACACACCAAGCAACGGGCCTTCTAACAACGTTGAATATAATCCCATTCGGCTCCTCACCCGGCCCAAAAAAGTACGCATAACCCAGAGACGGAACAAACACCACAACTGCATCAGCGAACGCTTAGGTTGAGGAGGGATCTGATCTTGGGCGTTAATAATCGTCTTAGTTGGCGCTGAGATGTAGTTGAGCGAAGGGGTACGGCCTTTTGTGGCACGATATCTCGCGCCTTCAAATCTTTCCTGCCACAGTCGAGGATGTTGCAAGCGGCGTCTATCATGCCATCGAAGAGGGGCCTCCAAAACCTCCATTACAAAATCGGCTCCACCAGCGTTTTGACTATCCGCCGACACCTGTATCCCCATATCAGTTGCAGCTTTGCGGAAATAGCGCACCATACTGACAGGCGTTCCCCAGAAAGCCATTTGGCCGCCGTGGTCCAGAACCAACGCCTTGTCAAAACGGTTTAAAATGTTGGTACTTGGGCGATGCATCGTGACGATTACCAATTTATCTCGTCGCAATCGTTCAAGAGTTTCCACAACCTTGAGAGCATCACTCGAGGAAAGGCCGCTGATCGGTTCGTCCATTAAAAACACATCAGAAACACCCGTCAAATCCAACCCAAGATTCAAACGAGTCCGTTCACCATCGGATATCACCCGTTCGTGTTCGCCACCCACGCGGCGGGAAGCAATGTTCGTCAAGCCTAGAAATTTCAGGATAGCATTTACCCGTCGCATTCGTTCCGTCCACTGTAAGCGAGGGCGGCGAACGATACTAGCTTGGGCTATATGTTCTGCCACCGACATGGAAGCATCCAGGATATCTTCTCGAGGGATGAAAGCTATATAGGGGCGTAGGATTGATGGTTGTTCGTACAATTGTTGTCCATTGTACCGGATACGGCCACGAGTTGGCGGCAAATGACCGGCCAAAATTGCCAGCAACGTGCTTTTACCGCATCCGCTCGGGCCCAGGATACACACCATTTCGCCGCGTTTAACTTCGAAATCGACATTATCAACGACACGGCCACTTCGAGGGAATTCTTTAGTCAAGCCCTCCACGCTCAACGAGCGTATAGCATTGTATTCTTCATCTAAGACGCCCGAGGAGAAATTACAACGCAAACTTTGATAAGCGTTAAGACGGATCATATCGCCATCTTTAAGGGCCATTTTTTTGCGCACGACACGTTGATTTACCGAGATATGTTGACCGGATTCTTCGATAATCTCGATCATGCCAGAAGCAGAATCTGAAGAAAACGACACTTCAAAGACGACCCCGGAAGCCAATCCTGGAGTCATCAACAAATCGCCCTTGCGCGCCTTACCAGGCAAATTAGTCACGCGGACACGTCGAGTTGCCGAATCAATTTGGAATTGTTTACCCAACCCAGAATTTGCCTCTTTTAGAGCATCCAAATAAAAGGGGCCCTCACCCTGTAGCATGAAAGGGTCCTGATACCCTAACTCGATAATCGAGTCAGTTTCTATGCGTTTTCCGTTGACTTTTAGTTCAACATCCTGACGTAAAATGATCACTTGCACGCGTAATCCCAGCATCACCTTTAACTGGCTACTGCGATTACGTGTTCGCGTAATGTGTAGAGAGCCTTCTTGAACGGAGAAAAAGAAAACCTCTTTTTTTCCAGTTCGCTTTGCTTCAAGGAAAAAACTGAAATCTTCGTAGCTAATAGGGCCAGAAGGAGCTACGACCACTTGACCGGACGTCAAAGGTCTCGATTTTCCCGTAGTCAGAGGTCTGCCACGCACAATGAGAGTTGTAGTTCCATCGTTGATCACCATTACTAAATGCGAACACCGCACCAATCGGAACTCCACCCCTTTATCTACTTCAGGCAAATCAACTTCTCCTTTCCCGGTCGATGAAAAGCTCACGCTAAATGCCGGTTCTTCCGCCTCCGTTCCAGGTTCGTTGAGCAACTTCATCAACCCCAAGGCCGCTCCAGGTAACTCCAGGCCATATGTTATTCGCTCAAATAAATTATTCAGCGAGGAACGATCTCCCGAGTTATTCAATAGGGAGAGGATCTCCAATGCCAAAGCCATTCGTTCCGGTTCATCGCGACCAGCTGCAGCAGCAGCAAGCACGTCCGACAAAGAATAGTCTAATCTCATTGAACCCTCGAATTTTCTCGCCAGCCACGAATGTTCCACCTCGGGGAACGTATATCGCAAAATATCCAATGCAGCATCGACATCTTTTGCGCTGATATGCTGTTTGTTGCGAATTTTGAGAATCGTTGTCAAGAGATCAATAATCGTCGTTACTTCACGACGCATCGAGCCATCGTCTCGTCTCATCCAAGGGAAATGACCAGCCAACAATCGAAAGAGTTTCAAGCGCCAGTTAGCAACCTTTTGTCGGATAAGCTGGATTGGACGAATCATCACAATATCTCCCTGTTCTTTGTTCGTTGTACAAAACTTTTGACGTAAGAACAATGGTCAAGTCCGGCGTATATTTTCAATGACGTAAAAATATGGCTTCATGCTTGCTATGGCACCATCGTGTCGCTAGAGTAGGTAGCGAATTATGCATTGGCGCATGGTTCTTTAGCATTCACAAATTCAATAGAATATTATGGACTTTCAAGTATCCACTCTTTGCGACTACGCAGCAGATTACCAAGGCAAGCTCTGTGTTCAAGGCGCTTTTGATACCCTTTTTGCCCGGCAGACTCCAGTTGTCCACCCAGCCTGCGCACTTGCACTTCGAATTACACTTACGCCAGAAGATGAAGGAGACCACAAGCTCAGCATCTGCATAGCAAATGAATCAGGCGAACCGATCAACAAAGAACGCATGCCCATCACCGGGGATCTTCATGTGCAGTTACCCGAAGGCGCCTCTTTCTTCACTCGCAACCTTATTATGAACTTCCAGGGGCTTACTTTCAACACTGCTGGAACGTACACGGTAGACATCAAACTCGATGACGATACAGTTGCTCGAGTTCCACTGCGCGTTATTCTCGTTCCACAGAACGCCCAGCAATCAGCACCATCCAATAACTAATTCCTCGTTTGGAATAACGTAATTTTCGATTTTAGAGGGTCTGTCGTCCACGGCGGCAGGCCTTTATTGTATTTTGGGACACCTCAAGATCCCGTTTACTTTAATCTTTTCTAGTATTTGATGAAGCCATTTATTATTTCACACATGATGAGTTCAGTTGACGGACGGATTGACTGCGACATGACAGAAAAGCTCGATGATACTTCAACATATTACGAAGCACTCGACTTGCTCAACTGTTGCTCTCAGTTGATGGGACGCGTTACCGTGCAACTCCACTATAATGTTGGAGATTTTGCTGAGCCTGCCACCCCACCGATTGGGCACGAAGCTTATCACGTTGCCACACGATCTGAGGGTTATACGATAGTCATCGACTCCCAGGGGACACTGACATATAGAGAGACAACCATCGATGGCAAACCTTTACTAGTCATTGTTGGAGAAAACTGTTCCAAGGTTTATCTAGATCGTCTTGGGTTTCAGGGAATTTCTTGGATAGCGACCGGGAAAGGTCACGTTGACCTCAGGCGAGCGATGGAACAAGCAGCACGACACTTCGGCATCGACCGGATAGCCTTAGTCGGCGGAGGGCACATCAACGGGGCCTTTCTGGAGGCCGGTTTGTTGGATGAAGTCAGTCTCATGATTGGAGCAGGGATCGACGGCAGAGCGGGCATGACCAGTGTATTCGACGGGATAGCGAATTCATCCCGAGTTCCAGTTCTTCTCAATTTGCAAAGTATCCAAAAAACAGGAGACAATACAGTTTGGCTTCGTTATAGCATCCGTCAATGATCGACCATCCCTGTTTGGTTTTAAGGGAGAAAAGAAGTTCGAGACCTTTTATAGGTTGTCATACTCGTTCATTTTAGATTGAAGCGAGGCCAAGGTTTTTTTGTAATTTTCGTTGATACCATGCACCCACGAGAATTCCAACGCGCCATTGTAACCGGAGCTTCATCTGGGTTAGGCGAAGAGTTTGCAGTGCAATTAGCGCCACGGCTACAGGAAATCATTTTACTAGCCCGGCGAACCGAGCGCCTCACGATTCTTTCGGAAACGCTCCGCAAGATCAACCCAGAGCTCAAAGTTTATCTCCATCCAGGGGATTTAATTTTACGACAGACACAAGACACGCTTCGATCCAATCTCGAAGAATTACCAGTTATGCCAACCTTGTTGGTCAACAATGCTGGCATGGGGGATTACGGAGAATTTGCTGCAGCCGACTGGGATAAAACAGAGTCAATGCTCATGCTTAACATTGTAGCTTTGACCCGACTTACGCACCTTTTGTTGCCCATGCTCCAGGTTTCGACTGGCGCCATCATCAACATCAGTTCGTTAGCATCCGACTTACCCATTCCCGATTTTGCCGTTTATGCTGCTAGTAAATCGTACGTTTTGTCCTTTTCGGAAGCCCTCCGAGCAGAGCTCAAGGACAGATCCGTCCAGGTACTAACCGTATGTCCCGGGCCCGTACATACAGAATTTGGTAAAGTTGCGCGTCGTCCTGGATTCAGCGGCAATATGATGCCAGTCCGTTCACTCTTCGATACATCGCGAGAATTAGTTGTTTCCGAATCTCTTCAGGCTCTCAGGAAAAATAAAGCCCGCGTTTACCCAGGCGTTCAGATTTTAGGATCCCACCTTTTATTAAGTTTTCTGCCCGGTTGGTTCATTCGTTGGGTGATGGGCAAACGCCCCCGGCGAGTTCAAGCGCTTCATAATTTATGTTAATCAAGCAATGAGATCCAGGAAACGTTCATCTACTACTAGCAAAATTTCACCAATTACATTATTTTTTTGTGGTTGTGCCTTGATAGCGGCTTTGTCTTTATGGACACCTTACCCCGCAGAACTCGTTCGTGCCCTACAAGGAGAGCCAAGCGTTTCGTCGACACAAGCCAATCCGGGCGACCAGCCATCCCCCAGCAAAGATTCGCAATTTGTTCCGCCCGAGGCTAAGCCCGCACGTTCCAGCGGCGACAAGAATCATTCAGTTGTTGAGACAGAGAGCAAAGAAGTAATAGATCCCGTTGCGCCTTTTCTGACCGATCCACGTTTAGTCGAGCCTTGGACGCTCGAGCGGGCCATTTCGATGCCGACAGTTACCTATCCACCCTTTCCGCCCGTACTGCCCCATCGTCTTGCAGAAGGCGCCTTCACCGATATCAAAGAGCTGACAAGAGGGTTAAACCTCAAAACCCAAGTCAATTTCAAGGAAGGCGACCGAGCCTCCAACGTCAGAGAGATTCGATCGAATTATCGGGCGACACTGATGCTGGATATCGTCATGCCAACACCATTAACCAAGGCAGAAGAACTGCAATCAGTTAATCCATTTCTCCGCGACATGTTGCCGGGGTTAACCGATTTGTTTGGAAACGCCAAAGTGTCTCCATTTTACGCATACGTCTATTCACGCAAACAGAACGAAGTTCGTAAAAACTTATCGTCTCTTTCAAAAATTTTGGACAGGCACAATTTCTACGACACGGAAACGATTCTCGAGCTTGAGCATCCGCGATCAGGGCGAAAAGTTCTCTGGTTACAAAGTGAAATGGACGTAGTTTCCGACGGTTCGGACGGAGATCGGCTAGCCTCAATGCCCGCCAAAATTCTCAACAGTTCTTTTTACCAACCCAGTACTTCATACCGTTGGCGCAAAAAAACAGCCAAGCCCAATCCACTGCTTCCAGTGTGGGAAAAACGACTTGTCACTTATCAGTCAGATCTGCGTCAAGGATCAGGCAATGCAGCCAGCCTCCGGTCAAAGATCAAGCATGCGAAACTCGTCATCGAAGAATTGAAACGCAACAGTTTTCTCATTGCAGCGTACGATCCATTCATCGTACTTCCGCTAGGAGTAGTCAATCAACAATCACCTTATTCACCCCGATTTGGCGATTTCGCCGTTGTCATTGTTGGCGACAAGCTCTACCCAGCAATCGTTGGAGATGCAGGGCCCCGTTACAAGACAGGGGAAGCCTCACTCAGGCTCGCCAAAACAATCAACACCCATGCAACTTCGTACGCCCGGCCAGTTTCGGATCTTCGAGTCAGTTACCTCATTTTCCCCGGCTCAGCCCTCGTTGAGAAAGGTCCGCCTAATTACGATGTTTGGGAATCGACCTGTATGGATCTACTCAATGACATTGGAGGACTTGCACCAGGTTATTCTCTTCACCACTGGCAAGATCTCCTGGGGCAGCCGGAACAACCTGAGAAAGATTCACTGGATACCGATAAGCAAGATGCGCTTAGCAGGGGGAACAGCCACGAAGGGGGTTCATCTCGAGATAGCACAGTCTCCCAAGGGGGGCCGACACTCAAGATAGCGATACCAAAGAAGAGCCCGAAGAGCCGACCTCGACAAGACTATCTCGACCGACAGCACCGTCTGTTTCACCGCGTCCTTCCGGATCTCACCCTCGATCGTTTCAGGGGCCGTAACATAGCGTTGTTGCAAGGTCAGTGTATCTAGATCGTTTATTTTTAGGCGGTTAAGGAATTATTTTATTTTGTTGGAGATTCAAGAGATTTGTTGGACGGCGCCAAGCAAACAAGAGAGCCTTTACCATCAAACGGCGGACAACCGCGCGAGTGACTTTTTTTTTCTTTCCTTTCTTCATTTCTGTTTCAGACATCCCAAGTTCCATAGTTTGCAGACCCAGCCACGCCGGTAAAATCGACGCGAAGCGCATTCGTTTTCCACGCGATGCCGCAGCATAGGCTTCACCCTCGCGCAACCATAATCGGCCACGTTCCATCCACCTTTGAATGTTTTCATCATTTGGCGGCACATAAATTCTCCCACGATCAGCATCCTCATGCCTGTCGCGAAGAATGTTGACAACTTGGAGGCCCTGGCCATAGTGTTTACCCAGTTCTCTCATGACTTCGCGAGGCAATAAAGCGCATGAGTCACCCCAGGTTTCAAAAGCCAAATCAGTCCAGAATTCACCAACGCATCCAGCGACCCAATAGGTATACAGCAACGTATCTTGTTCGGAGGCTATTTTGCAGGAGCCAGAGGTTGAGTTGCTGAAAAATTCGAGATCCCACATAAGCCCCTTGTCGATCGTATGCAAGACACGTTGCACGAGCAGGCGCTGGGCAGTAGGGAGTTGTTCTAATGCAGCGCAACATGAGTCATAACGTTGTAAGAGAGATCGTTCACCATCATGATCGACATGAGGAGCCAGGAGGTTCTTGATTCTTGCGATGCATTCATTTCTTTCAACAGACGAGGTTTGTCCAGTCACGCAAGCGTCCATAAGTTGCAACGTATCCAACCGAAAAGGCAACGGGGCCAGCGCCGTATCGGCCACAGTATCTGCCGCCCTCGCCATCATATAAGCAGTCGAAACCGCCTCTCGTATTTCCCGGGGCAAAAACGCCATGCTTAAATAAAAGGAGCGGGATACTGACTTCAGTAAGGTCTTACAGTCCTGCATAGGCATTAACTGTAGAGCATGCTTTTTTCAAAGCCAAACACTCTATTGGTTCAATGACGGATAAAAATCACAAATCCACTCTTGTCGCCCTAATTCTTTTTATTTATAGATAAAGTCATGATTAACATTCGGCATTCGTCCTGTGTTTTTTTGACGTTATACAGTGTCATTGGATTCATGTTAGCCAGTTTAGTTTCTTGTAGTTCATCTACCAATTTTGATAAAATTCCACAGACACGATTTATTACGCATTATCAAGAAAACGAAAATGGGAGGGTTCCGTTTCTTTCTTACTGGGAGCATGGCAGCGCCAAGGAATGGGATGAACGAGTCGAAGGGCTAGCAGGGAAAAAACAGATCCTTTACATCAAGGACATCAATATTGATTATATCAACCCCAAGCCGACCACAACGCATGCCCAAAAAGACCTCGAAGACCTCCGTATTTACTTTCGTCGGGCACTCTATGAAAACATTAAAAAAGCCGTCAAAGTTGACCGCAATTTTATTCCGGAGATCCATCCTAGCCGCAATGCTTACACGCTAGAAATAGCAATCACCTCGATCACGCCAACGGCAGCCGCCGTCAATTTCATCATGGCCGGCGTCGACAACTTAACGCCAGTTCCAGCCAGTGCCGTTGGTAAATTCATCAGGGAAAAAGGGCATATAGCCATCGCCGCCAAATTGACCGACAACCATGGTCGAGTCATCGCGGAAATGGCAGACTACCGCGAAGATCATTCAGCTCTTTTCATTGATTTTAAAGATTTCACCCGTTATCGGCACCATAAAAAGCACATCGACGATTGGGCCAAAGAGATCACGATTCTCGTCACGCATCCTGCAGAATACCGACTTGCGCCCCCTTCCCGATTCTCCATCAACCCGTTTTAAGTCTACATTTTTCCATTTAAGGTTTCAAAAGGTCCAGGTTACCCACACACCAGCGGCAACGTAATTACCAATTCCGTGACGCAGACCCTGATAGAAGCTTACATAAGGTTGAATTTTCCAGAATTTGCCTACTTGCAGCAACGGGCCCGATCGCAATTTCCAAGTTCGCACACCAGCACCAGCGCCATAGCAATGAGAACTTGCCTCAAGAGCTACAGACGTCTGCCATGCAACGCCTTGTGCGATCAGAGGTTGCCATATTACCCCCGCTTCGCCGAACCACCCGTTGGCCCCATCATCATACAAGCCACACGCGTAGGTTTGCCAATCGATCGAAGGAGACCAAGTCCAATGCAATCCATATTCCATTCCCGATTTCAAAGCAGTACCATCAAACCAATTTCTGGTCCATATACCGCCCAACGTCATGTGATCAGTCAGGTAATATGTTAATTCAGTCGATACAATGCTGTGAGAGAAATCGTCATCTTTCCATCCACGAATCCAATCAGCCTCAAATTCAAAGCACCAATCGTTTTCCAAAGAAACCCCAAAAGCCGCTTGAGACTCTACGACCAGTCGCCCCAATTTTCGACCGCGGTAAATATAGCTCGATCTGGCGCCCCCCATCAGGGAGCCGCCAATATACACAGGTTTGTTCAGAGCGATAGGATCGGCAGATGTCAGCACCGCAGCGTGAGCAGAACTTGAGCCAACTAGGGCATACATGCATACCGAGAAAAGGCAAGCCCTCATGGCTTCACCATACACAGAATTTAGAGTCAATCAACATGTTTCGATTTCACACTCTTATTCTTGACAGAGGGATTTCGACCACTAGAATGATAAACAATCATGTTCCGACTAGGTTTTTGAGTCGACTTCGGAGCGTTCATTTAATTTCCCAATACCATGAATATTACCGCTTTAACTTTAGCAACCCTGCCTTTAGCCGACTGGTTTCAAAGTTCAGCAGGCCAGCAATGGATTGTCGCCATTTTATTGTGTTTTGTTTTTATTTCATTCATACGCGAATGGTTTCCTGTTGAGATAACGTCGTTATGTGCGGCGGCATTGTTGATGATTTTTGGCATTCTCGACAGTAAGGAGGTTCTAACAAGTTTTGCCAACAGCGGCCCGTTAACAGTTGTTTGCATGTTCATTCTCAGCGCCTCGTTGGAGAAAACCGGGCTCATTGCCGAGCTTTCTAAACTCTTTAACAAAATTTCTAAAGGCAACGAGTTAATTGCTCTCATAGCAATTACACTTGGAGCCCTTGCAGTTTCGCCATTCGTCAACAATACGCCCGTTGTTGTCATCCTCATGCCAGTTGTTCTTTCATTCTGTCGAGAACATGGCATTGCTCCATCCAAGCTATTAATTCCCCTCTCGTTTGCTACAATCCTCGGCGGCACATGTTCCATCATCGGGACTTCGACCAATGTAGTTGTCCTTGGGCAAGTTCAAAAACTCGGTTACGATGCCGTTAAAATGTTTACCATGACCCCCATGGGGCTCTTGTACGCTATCGCCGGTCTAGCTTATATTTGGATTTTTGGGCGGAAAATACTTCCCAACCGAGAGACACTTTCTACGCTTCTTCCCCAGGAAGCCCAGCGAGACTTTCTCCTTCAGATGCGCATAGTCAACAATTCACCCTTCATTGGAGCTACGCCCCTTGAATTGACACGGACCGAACTCAATGGGATGAGAATCATCGAAGTGCGACGGAAAGGGGTTACATTACAAGATGAGCTCACCCAAATCACACTTCAGGAAGGGGATCGACTCCTCGTACTCTGCGGGAAGAAGAAAATTAGCCAGGCCCGCGAAGCGCGCGGAGTTGATCTTGGATGGGATGAATCCAGAGGTTTAGAAGCCCTTGAGCAACGCGATGTACTGATCGTCGAAGGCATGGTTGATATTGGTTCTGAATTTGCCGGGCATACGCTTGAAGAGCTCAAACTCAGGCAAAAGTTCAATGTTTTAGTTCTTGCTATTCATCGGCACGGGAAAAACATCACCAACGACCTCAATCAAAATACACGCCTCAACGAGGGCGATACACTCTTGCTCGAAGGAGCGCAAAACGGCATGGAGCGGCTACTCCGCAAGCGTCGTCTCATCCCACTCAGTCGTAAAATAGTCGAGGTACACAACAAGAATAAGCGAGTTTGGGCCATTGCAGCGATGGCCATTTTCATTCTTTTCGGGCTTCTTGGTTCATTTGAACAATATGGTGCGTTTTTTGCTTTTTTTGCACAGTTTGATCCGTTTTACCTTGCTTTTGTTGCCGCCCTTCTAGTCATCATGGCAGGCTGCATCAAACCACGGGAAGCCTATCGATCCGTCGACTGGAGTATTATTTTTTTAATTCTTGGCATGCTCTGTGTTGGCGACGCCATGAGTAAAACAGGTTTAGCGCGAACAATTGCGGAAGCAGTCGTCGGTTCTGTAGGTACACTCGGGCCTCTATTCATGCTTTCAGTTATGTACATGCTCTGTTCAACGATAACAGAAATGGTATCCAACAACGCCGTTGCAGCCATCATGGCGCCGTTAGCCTACGAAATGGCCATCAAATTCGGAGTCGACCCCATGCCGTTTATCATGGCCGTTATGTTTGGAGCAAGCGCCAGTTTTGCCACACCCATTGGTTACCAAACCAACACTTACGTTTACAACGCTGGAGGATACAAATTCTCTGACTTCCTTAAGATAGGGGGGCCACTCAACATCATTCTCTGGATCGTGTTTACGCTAGCAGCTCCCATCTTCTTTCCCTTTTAATTTGCTATGGACTACTCGCCTTACCCCGAACGCTACAGCGCTATATCTTTCAACCGTTGTGGGAAAAGCGGAGTCATGCTTTCACCACTTTCGTTAGGGTTCTGGCACAATTTTGGCGATTACAACGCCCGCGACAATGCACTGGCCATGGTCCAGACAGCCTTTGACCATGGGATTACGCACTTTGACCTTGCGAACAATTACGGGCCACCGCCTGGCAGTGCCGAAGAATGTATGGGGTGGATATTGCATCGATCTCTGCTTCCATACCGCGACGAATTATTCATTTCTACAAAAGCGGGGCATTTCATGTGGCCAGGGCCGTATGGCGACGGTGGGTCGCGAAAAAACCTTCTTGCTAGTCTTGACCAATCGCTCAAGCGCCTCAGGCTCGATTATGTTGATCTGTTTTACATTCATCGCTATGATCCCGAGACACCGGTTGAAGAGACAGCCAGTGCCTTAGCGCACGCAGTTCATTCAGGCAAAGCCCTCTACGTCGGCATTTCTAAATTTCCTCAGGAGGCAGCACGAGCCATTTATCGCATTTTAAGCGACATGCATATACACGTGTTGGCCCATCAATTTCGCTACAATATTTGGGTACGCCAAGCAGAACAGGATCAAATTCCCAGTTTGCGCGAAATGGGGCTAGGTGGCATAGCATTTTCCCCACTCGCCCAGGGGATGTTATCGGACAAATATCTGCACGGCATACCCGTCGACTCAAGGGCCGCAGGGCCCTCCTGTTTTCTCAAGCGAGAGCATGTTGAGGAAAAGAGCCATCAAATCCAACAGCTCGATGTACTTGCTCATGAACGGGGGCAAACTCTGGCACAAATGGCACTCTCTTGGGTACTCCGGCGACCAGAGATTACCACGTGTTTAATAGGAGCAAGCCGACCACAACAAATCATCGACTGTTTACCAGCACTACAACACATAAGCTGGAGTCAGGAAGAATTGGACAAAATCGACCATATTGTAGGAATTCGAGCTCCTTTCTCCTGATTTTTTTGTAAGATTTCGCTTTAATCTCGCGTATTTATTGTCAAAACATGAAAAACGCTACTCTACCACTACTCGTATCTTTGCCATTGCTCACGACTCTGGCTTTTGCCGTTCCTTCAGGGCCCGTGCCGACAGGAAGTGCGATCATCCCCAAACCAGTTTTACTTCAGGAGAAACTAGGCGAACCCGGTTTTTGCCTCGAACAAGGGATTCGGATTGCGCCAGGCGCAATGGCGAGTGCAGCCGCCTGTATACTTCAGAATGCAGGCATTAAAACACAAATTAACGACAAAAATCCCGAATTGTCTTTTGTAGTTGATCGATCTCTAGCCAAAGAAGCCTACAAGCTCAAAGTAACTCCGCAGGCCATTTCTATAGCGGCCTCATCGAAGGAAGGGATTCTTTACGGGCTTAGAAGTTTATCACAAAGTATCACAAAAGACGACCAAGGTAAAAAGTGTTTTCCAACAATGGAGATCGACGACAAGCCACGTTTTGCCTGGAGGGGGTTGCATATGGACAGTGCGCGGCACATGCTCTCCGTCAAAGATATCAAGAGTGTCATCGATTTATTAGCTCGTTATAAATTCAACGTTCTCCATTGGCACCTGACTGACGACCAAGGTTGGCGCATTGAAATCAAAAAATATCCCAAATTAACAGAAGTTGGATCCATCAGGCAACAATCTGCTACATTTGGCAATCGCAACAAACCCGATGGCAAGCCCTATGGGGGGTACTACACCCAAGAAGAGATCAAAGACGTTGTTAAATTTGCCGCCCAGCGTGGTATCACAGTTGTTCCGGAAATCGAAGTGCCAGGCCATGCGGCAGCCGCTATTACCGCTTACCCAGAATTTGGCAATAAAGACATTCCCAACTACAAGCCAGAAGTCATTTGGCGCTACGGAGTTTTTCCGTATTTGTTTTCGCCAACAGAAGAGACCTTCAAGTTTCTCGATGGAGTTTTTGCGGAAGTTGCGGCCTTGTTTCCCGATAGTCCCTATATACATATCGGCGGCGATGAAGCCCCTAAAGATCAATGGAAAGCTTCTCCAACCGCTCAAAAAATCATGAAGGAACAAGGGCTCAAAAACGAGCATGAACTACAAAGTTATTTTGTCAAACGCGTTGAACAGATTGTCAATAAATACAATAAACGCATTATTGGTTGGGATGAAATTCAAGAAGGGGGGCTTTCACCTACAGCGACAATGATGGTGTGGCGAGACTGGAAATGGGCAAAACACGCCATTGAACGAGGCAACGATGTCATCATGACACCGACTTCGCACCTCTATCTCGACTACGGCCAAGGGCCAGGCGCTCCCAATAAGCCAGAATACGAAGTCATCGGCGGACACATACCATTGGAAAAAGTTTATTCCCTCAACCCAGTACCAGAAGGGCTCACGAAGGAACAAGAAAAACACATTTTAGGCTGTCAAGGCAACGTTTGGTCAGAATACATTCCCGATCTTGTTAAGTACCAGTATGTTGTTTTTCCAAGGGCGATAGCTCTTGCCGAAGTTGCATGGACCCCACAGGAGCTCAAAAACGAGCAAGATTTCAAAAACCGCCTGAACAAACATCTCCCCTACCTTGACTCGCTGAAGGTCAATTATCGGCGTCCGGACAACGGAGCTCCGGCACAACCCGATGCCGTCATTAACACCGAAGCTCCGAAGAAATAACCATCATTTTACCAGAAGTAACACAATTCGCCTCTTGATTTTCGGGTCAAGAGGCGTTTTTAGTATAGGGTTTGGGAAAAGCAAGCCCATCCAATTACAACAAGACCGGTTTCAGGAGGTTTCTTACCGGTTTCTTTTTTTCTGCATTTCGAAGAAGAGAAACAGATTTCGCAGAGCATGGATCTCAGAGCTAACCGTTAGGGCCTGTCCCAAGAAGATCTAAGTCTATCAGAAACTCTGCACCAACACCATGCACAGAAGGTCGACAATAAGAAGACAGCCCTAACATGAGGACACGAGAGAACCAACACACTGCTAGTAGAACACCCTCAAGGGGCAGCTTACTCAGACGTTTCCCGGGCACTCATGAAAAACAAACCGATGAAAGCATACGACATTATTACCCTTAGCGAACACCCAGGCTGGCGTCTACAGGCCGCCCATTGGTTTCACGAGAAATGGAAAGTACCGCAGGAAGAATACCTAGCCAGTATAAGCGAAAGTTTGCTAAGCCTTTCGCCAGTGCCACAATGGTACATAGCAGTAGAGGGGCAACAGATTATTGCCGGGGCTGGTGTGATAGAAAACGATTTTCATAACCGCAAGGATTTAACGCCGAACGTCTGTGCGTTATATGTGGAATGGGAGTGGCGTTGCCGAGGCATTGCCGGAGACCTATTGGCCTCTATTTGTAATGACATGTCCGGGAAAGGTATCAGCACGATCTATCTCATCACAAAGCATACAGTTTTTTATGAACGTTACGGTTGGGATTTTTTATGCACAGTACAAAGTGATGATGGGGAACCGATGCGAATGTATCAGAAACGATTATTTGAAGTTAGACGCCACCATTCAGCCTCTCTATGATCAGCCAGCATAGATGGATTTGTAGAACTATCCTAGAGACTACTTCCTTAGTCCAACAGCACATTGCCAACAGCATTGTTTTCTAGCCAAATGCCATGGTCAACCATAAAAGCATCCCATTCGCTTAACAAATATTCAAAGAAACGAGCATTGACGTTAAAATGGTAATAGGAGTGGTCAGCCTGGTCGAGCAAAGCCTCGTGACACGCGTTACGCTTACGAGCCCATTCTTTGCACAACGTCGTTGTGAGGTTAGCTTCTATCAAGCGATCCATTCCCCCATGCGATGCAAATAACGGAGGCAGGCCTCTACACACACGGCGCAACGGCGAGAGAGCTTTGCGTTTTTCATCATCCAAATCGGGCATCAAACGCTCCGCCAATTTAACCGCAGTATCCGATAAACCACGAAACAACGCCACACATGCAGGGTGGAATGGCAATTCTGGCGTTTTTTTGAACCAATGCCAATGAGATCCCGAGGGCATATCCGGCAAACAAATATGCAACGCCATCAATCCCCCGACATCAGAACCAGCTACAGTGATTTTTTCTCCATCCAGTCCTAATTCGCTGGCGTTGTCATACGTCCACTTCCACATTTCACGCGCTTCACGCAGAATGTCCAATGACCCAATGTCATAATAGGAGGGGGTTCTGTACTCCGGCAGGATACTAGCGACACCGCGACACGCCAAGTGCATCGCCCAGGGGACAAATTCCACAATATTTCTCGACGACCACAGTCCGCCATGGAAAAATATGACGCTTGGGATCGACGATTCCAGGCTATGGCCAGGAGGGAAAAAGATTCTTGTTTTCAACACTTCCCTATCGCCGAACTCCCGCCAAACAAACTCAGGCTGCCGATCCAACAATTTTTGATACCGGTACTCAGCGACTAGTCTATCAGAAGGAGCGTTATTATCCATAGCTGTAACACATTTATGATGCATTTGTATTGCATTTCGGGCAAGATTCATGTCATATTCACGTCCGGAAATGACACATCGATTTTTCATTGCATTGTTGTTCAATCTCTGTACAGTTTTTGTTTCACTGGCAGACACGAGTATTTCGCAGGACCGTCTCAGGAATGACTTTGAAACCGTCTACAACACCTGGCGTCAATATATGGTACGCCAGGATTTTGAAGGTTGGCAACGCACGACAGCCCGTTTCCGGCAAGTCAGTGTCCGCAACCTTGCCGTCTCAGAGAAACAACCTTGGCCCGCGTCTCTCTTCAATAAAAACATCGCTCCTCCCTCGTTAATGACACTGCGTTACGTTGGATCTGTCGTCAAAGGGCCTACAGCAGCAGTTACTTACTTTGGCAAAGTCGACATGGGTTTCGGAGGTTCTCCCACAAACAACGCTTACGTCATCCTCTTTGCCCGAGAAAATGGGCAGTGGAAATACGACACAGCTCGATTTTTTAACCTTTCACGGATTCCAGATGTCCGCAATCGACTTAGCCGAGGAGATGCCACCATTCTCCAGGAACAAGACGGTTTTCAGCCCACCGGTACAATTCCTCCAGTTCCGCCGCTCTGTCCCAAGCCACAATACATAGCTAAAATCTTCGTCGACTGTCCCGGGCGTGCCGTACAAGCGCGAGTCAACAATATTTCTGCCCATTCATTCGAAAACACCCGTTGGGCAGAAGTAATTTCCGGCGGGCTTCGCCAAGGACTCAACACAATCAATCTCACCGTCACCCCCCTTTCTGGGTTCGAGCAAGGGCCGCTCACAGTCTCTCTCTACATCATGCCGGAAACGGAAGGCAATCTTCCTGGGCTCGCCTACACATGTTCCGTCAAAGCCAACGAATCTCCCCGTCAAGGGCTCATTTCATTTTCAATAACAGACGAGACAATCCGACAAATGAACCCTAAATACCGCAAGGGGCAACCAGCCACAAAAACCGACCTAAAATAGTTGTTTTTAATACCTTGTTGTCCCGATCTGACAAGCTAACCCGTAATTACCCAATTCTTCAAAATCCACGTTGCAAGATTGACCTTCTTGTGATTTCGTGATATGGGTAAGGCATCAAGTGAATTTTTCACCTGTTCATTCATTGATTATGAAAACTCCGATTACCGTCACCGTCACAGGCGCCGCTGGGCAAATTGCCTATTCTTTGCTTTTTCGAATTGCTTCAGGTTCCATGTTTGGGCCAGAACAACCAGTCAATCTCCGTCTTTTGGAAATTGAGCCAGCAATGAACGCCCTCAACGGCGTTGTTATGGAACTTCGCGATGCCGCTTTTCCGCTCATTAACGATATTGTTGCGACTTGTGATCCCAATGAAGGTTTCAAAGGCGCTAACTGGTGTATTCTCGTTGGTTCTGTTCCACGCAAAGCAGGAATGGAACGCAAAGACCTTCTTGGCATTAATGGCAAGGTTTTCGTAGGCCAAGGACAAGCCATTGCAGCCAACGCAGCGCCAGACGTGCGAGTCTTCGTCGTTGGCAACCCCTGCAATACCAACTCTCTCATTGCCAAAGCCAGTGCCGCAGGCATTCCTGGAGACCGTTTCTTTGCGATGACTCGCCTCGACGAGAATAGAGCCAAGAGCCAGCTGGCAGAAAAAGCAGGCGTTCACGTTTCCGATGTTACCAACGTTGCCATTTGGGGGAACCATTCCTCCACACAATATCCAGACTTCACACACGCAAAGATCAACGGGAAACCAGTCACCGAGGTCATTGACGATATTGATTGGCTCAAGACCGAGTTCATCTCCACAGTACAACAGCGCGGAGCAGCCATCATTAAAGCACGAGGAGCTTCCTCAGCCGCCTCAGCTGCTTCAGCCGCAGTTGATACCGTTCGCAGCCTTGTCACTCCGACGCCAGAAGGCGATTGGCACTCAGTTGCCGTCTGCTCAGATGGTTCCTATGGTATCGAAAAAGGCCTTATGTTCTCCTTCCCCATCCGCACCAACGCCGATGGTTCCTGGGAAATCGTTCAAGGCCTCGATCTTGATGCGTTTTCTCAAGAAAAAATCAAGGCCACGGAAGCCGAACTTAAGGAAGAACGCGATGCGGTTCGCGACCTCGGGATTCTCTAATGAATTCTAAGTAATCGTCATTTTATTATTATTCTTCAACTGGCAGAGCCGTATGAGGTTTTGCCAGTTTTTTATTTTTACAATTATTAGAGATTAAGTCGTTGTCGGAATTACAGGCCCTGTTTCAAATCCGCTGATCCCATTGAGGGTAATGAGTATGAGTCTCAGTAAGCGGACCAACCCTTGCATTGGTTTGTAATACCTTTTACAAGTTTGTTATGTTCAACTACTTGTATCATACAAAGGTTGGACCATCAACAAATCCACTAGACAAGAAACATTTCATTTAGTCGAGCTTAGAGTTGATCAACGATGTGTTCTTTTATGCCCAAGTGTCATAAAAAGCTAATAACCCATTCACAGCGTTCATATTCTTTCTCCGCCGTTTTTCCAGGGCAGTATGTTCCCTGTCGCCAATGGAATCATACCTGTTGTTGGGGTTCATTCAGCGGCTTGCTCAGACTTCTTGAGACATCCAGCTGGACTTCAATTTCAAGGGAATACCTTTCCATGTGCTAATAGCAAACACGTTCTATCGCACTGTCACTCAACGAGCACACCTCATAGGCTTGTATGCCCTTTTCTATTTCGGTTTTCAAGCTATTGAGTATCAAGGTGTATTGTTTTTTTGCCTGTCAAGCACCAGTTCAAGGATGGAGGCTTCAAAAGATTTTGTGTCACAATACTGCTGATAGAAATCCGAAATGAATTTCTACCTGTCAAAAGAGAAAACGTGTTTCCCATTTAACCAACACTCTCTCTCAGACCCCAATATATCAACAAAAAGATATGCATTATTCCTAACAAACCCATACAAATTTTTCCCTCCCTGTACTCCGATGGGGTTTCTGGAAATCCAGCGACCATCGCGTGGATTGTAGTGGCGGTAGTTGTAATAGACCAGACCGAGTTCGCTGTCGGCGTACTCGCTCGACCATGGGAACGGGTGGGTGAGGTTCCCCGTCTGTTGGAGGAGGGCTCCGTAGGGGGAGTAGTCGTAACTAGCTGCAATTTGGCCGCTCTCGTCGAAGAGTTCGCACACGTTCTTAGTCAGGTCGAATCCGTAC
>CASFPZ010000044.1 GCA_949296365.1 uncultured Akkermansia sp.
TGCGGTTCACATCCAAATCTATTGTGCCATAATCACTTACTGCTTGGTGGCAATAGTGCAACATGATATGAAATTGGAGCGTAGCATCTATGAAGTTCTCCAAATTTTCGGAATCTCGCTGACTGACAAAACACAGCTTCGTGATTTATTCGACAAATCGAATTTCAAAAATGCCAAAGACCTATATGGTTCAAGTGAACCGAATTTATTTAATTTTTAACCTTGTCCATTTTTAGTGGACAGTAGTGTCATCTTATTGTTAAAAAACAATTTTAGCAAATAATTGCTTTTAGTAACCTATTATAGTAAAACAAGGAGATATTTTTTTGAAAGAGAACTAATTGTAAAATTTACAGCACCACTAAAATGAAGAAACCGATCTTCCTCGAAGGAGGCCTAACTCGTCCCAATCTTGATGCTAAAAAATATCCGCTATTAGCATAATGAAGGTTCAATTTATAAAAAACGCGCCTAGTGCAAAGACTAGACGCGTGTAGAAAAAGCATCACAATGCAGAATGAAATATCTGCAAATTAGATCAACATTACTTGCCCTTCTGCTGGACAACAATCGTTTCTGGCTGCTGTGTAGGAGCTGCAGGTTCCTGCTGCTGTTGCTGCTGGCTGCAAGAAGCAACTACAAGAGCTGCACCAGCAAGAGCGAGGATAGCGATGTTCTTCATAATCTAAATAAATTGCTCGTTTGCGTTAAAAAACAGAAAAAACCAGTGATAAGCCTACAAAAAGACTTAATACACAATACACATACCAAATTGAAAAATGGCATATGAAAAACTAACGTGCGGAAGACAAACCAGATCCTCCGCTCACAGCACTGGCATTACTTACCCTTCTGTACAACGATAGGCTTCTGTTGTTCAACAGGAGCAGTAGGTTGCTGTTGCTGTTGTTGCTGGCTACAAGAAGCAACTACAAGAGCTGCACCGGCAAGAGCGAGGATAGCGATGTTCTTCATAATCTGAATGGATTGTTTGTTTAATACTAAAACCCAACTGACGTTGGACAACTGAGAAAAGTATAAATATCGGCCTTGGATATGCAAGATTTTTTATAATTTACTGACATATTTGTTTCTCTCTCAGAATCGTTCCACCTACATTTTAGAATGCAGATCCTCTCTATTCTTCGAAAGGATCTGCGAAAAGGATTAGAATGACGTCAAGCCTGGATACTTTCTCCGAGTTCGACAATAGCGTAATCGCCATCTGGTCGGCGATACACGATTTGCAAGACATTGCGTCTTGCATTCCTGTACAGAACGAACGGCTTATCGTTTAATTCCATATCCATGATGGCTTCTTCCTTGTAGAGAGTACGAAGGGTGTAACCTTCGCGATGGATGATCATAGGTTCTGGTTCTTCCTTGGGTTCTTCAGGAGTATCTTCCAAAACATCTGCCTCGTAAATACCTTCAGGCAAATGTCGAATACTTTCCTGATGATGAGGCCGGAATCCCTTTAAGATTCTGGTTTTGTGTTTACGCATACGACGCATCACCTTGGTAACGGTTTCGTCGATAGCAGCATACATATCGGCTCCTTCTGTCGAAGCATCGATGGTAATGTTGTTTGCGCAGAACAGAGTGATTTGAGCAATTTGGCGATCCCGTTGGATGTCCAAAATAACTTTAACTTCCAAAATCTTGGGCGAATCGATGCGGATACCTTCAATCTTCTTGATCACGAATTCCCGGATAGCATCGGTCACTTCTACATGGCGCCCCGTGATGGTAATGGGTATATTAATGTTTACCTTTTGCATGGCGTTGTCCTCTTTCTATTTTGTTTATACATGCGGGTCCACCCGCATATTTTAGAGTACTCCATCTACTGCCCTATGGCAAGAATTCCTTAACTCATCTAAAAAAAATACGCGGCATACATGATTTTCTAGATAGTCGGTGTTGACATTCTCTACAAGAGTTTCATCTTGGTGGGTGTATGAAGTACAAACCCATGCCTGCATCGTTTTTTGCAGGGAACCGCGACGAAGTTGCGAAGCAACTGCCTGAAGGGAGCTTGCTTTTGATTCATTCCAACGATATTTTCCCCACGAATGCCGACGGCACAATGGCATTCCATCAAAACGCCAACCTTTTCTATCTATGTGGCATCGATCAGGAAGAAAGCGTGCTCATCATGAAGATTGGTGCCAACGGTCAACATGAAGACATCCTTTTGTTGCGCGAAACAAATGATACCATTGCCATTTGGGAAGGAGCTCGATTAACTAAAGAACAAGCTACAGCATTAAGTGGCATTCAAGATGTACGTTGGACAGATCAATATGACAACTTGACTCAGCAGTTGATCCCTGTTGCTTCTCAAGTTTATCTCGAAGAGAATCAACATCCTCGCTGCACCAGTCCCGTACAAACGCGCAATGTGCGCTTAGCTTTAGAACTGAAGACTAAGTTTCCCCAAGCAACTTTCCTTAATATCTACGAATTGCTCGGTAGCATGCGCTTAATCAAAAAGCCCATTGAAATCGAGTACATTCAACAAGCATGTAAAATTACGGCTGAAGGGTACAAGGCTGTTCTCAAATCTATTCATCCCGGCATGGGAGAATGGGAAATCGAAGCTGGCCTCTCGGGCGAATATCTGCGCCGTGGCGCCAAGAAATTTTCGTTCCTTCCCATCATTGCTTCGGGCTTTAACACTTGTGTCCTGCACTACATTGTTAACGATCAGGTAATCAACGATGGGGATCTTATCCTCATGGACATTGGATCCGAATACGGAAATTACAACGGAGACATGACGCGAACAGTGCCAGCTAATGGACATTTTACCCCGCGGCAGCGTGCCGTTTACGAAGCAGTACTTAAAACATTCAAATATGCTAATTCGATCATGAGGCCTGGTATGGCCAAGCGTGAATACGAACGCTTGGTGAGAGTATTCGTTGGGGAACAACTCATCGAATTAGGATTGCTGACTCGAGAGGATCTTTCCGACAATCCCAACGATCCGCCTGCTGTACGGCGTTACTTCATGCATGGAGTTTCTCATTCGCTAGGCCTGGATGTACACGACGTCGGCGATCCGCAACCAGTTTTCCAAGAAGGTATGGTTTTCACCATCGAACCAGGAATCTACATCCGCGAAGAATCGATCGGAGTCCGCATCGAGACGGATGTTCTGATTGGTAAAAATTCCAATACTGACCTTTTGGCTGGCGTCCCGCTTGAGGCCGATGAGGTCGAACAATTCATGGCTAAATAAACTGCGCATATCATACTCTTGTCTTGACAGATGGAGCCCTATCGGGTTTCATCTGTCTTCCTGTCATGTCCAATAAAATCAAATTTGCTCTACCCAAAGGCAGTCTTCAGGATGCCACGGTAGAATTGTTCCGCAACGCTGGTTATAATATCTACATCTCAAGTCGTGGTTATCGTCCTACCTCAGACGATGATTCGCTTGATCTTTTTTTAATCAGAGCTCAGGAAATTGGCCGTTATGTTCATGAAGGCTTTATTGACTGCGGGATTACTGGCAAAGATTGGATTTATGAGAACAAGGCAGAGGTCGAAGTTCTGGCCGATCTTCCCTACTCTAAAGCTACCTCTAAACCTACTCGGTGGGTTTTAGTAGTCCCAGAAGATTCACCAGTGCAGCGAGCAGAAGACTTGCAAGGTAAACGTATTGCTACGGAAGGAGTAGGCATCACAGAACGTTGGCTCGCTGAAAAAGGGATCCAGGCTAAAGTTGAATTTTCTTGGGGAGCCACCGAAGTCAAAGTGCCTGAATTGGTGGACGCTATTGTCGATATTACTGAAACAGGTAGTTCCCTTCGGGCCAACAATCTCCGCATTGTAGATACGTTGATGTATTCGTACCCACAGTTTATTGCTAATCGGGAAACGATGAATGACCCGTGGAAACGCTCTAAACTGGAAGATATGGTCATGTTGCTCAAAGGTGCTCTTGAAGCCCGCCATAAGGTCGGATTAAAGATGAATCTTCCTAAAATTGCTTTGGATCAAATGGCAGCATGTCTTCCATCGTTGAGGCGGCCTACAGTATCGCCACTCATGGAAGAAGGTTGGGTCGCTGTAGAAACCGTTATTGACGAGCATATCGTTCGGGATATCATTCCTCAGCTCAAATCTCTGGGAGCAGAAGGCATTATCGAATATCCACTTAGTAAACTCGTTTATTAATAATCCCTCTTCTTAAGTAACAAACAACTCGAACCACCAATTATGGGATCGCTGAAAAAACGCCGTAAAGCAAAAATCAATAAGCATAAACGTAGCAAGCGCATGCGTCAAAATAGACATAAGAAGCGTTTGCGTTACAAGTCCTAAAGCATGCCCGTAAGGGTGGTTGTATTAGGAATATGTTTATTATTTTATCCCAATATGTATTGGGAAATGACTTCAAGGCTGTCCTGTTAGCCCTCTATATGGTTCAGGCAGCCTTTTTTCGCTGAAAGGGAAATATGGCGTTTGAGAAACTCAGCATATTGAGTTTTCTTTTGTTCTTTAGTCCACATGGCAGCAGCTGGACTCGTCGAGGGTAACTGGACTATTTCCAGAGTTTCAATGGTCCACAATGTAGGGAAAAATCGTTTCAAAAAACGATAGGACGCAGTTCCATTACAACCGATACCTGTAATCAGCGGATATTTTGTTAATAGCCCTTCAATGTCATTAGGTACTGCCTGTTTGATGCGGCTATCCATGCTTCCCACTCGGCTTGCTCTTGCAACAACGTCCCAGAGAGCAATACCATGGTCTTGTAAATATCCTAACCTCTCCTCATAGGGAGCATCGCACTCAAATCGTAACAATTTAGCCATCATCGGCCAAAATACATTGCGCCCGTGAGCATAATATTCATGTTTTTCTAATGACCGATCTCCTGGTAAGGAACCTAACAGCAAGACACGAGAGTTCTCATCAATAACCGGAGGGAACGATTCTTTAACATACTCGTCCATTAGAACATTTCATTCTGGTCATCTGCATACTCATCTTGTGGAACTTGTCTTTGCCTATCATTATGGAGATCTTCTTGTTTTTCACTTTTTAAACATTTCATCCATTTCTTCCACAGGCGATAATATGTATCTGCCTCGAAAGAATTAGAATTTAATCTCTGCCATTTCTCCATCGTTTCTTCTGCTCGTTCCCGATCACCTGCTATATAGACAAAGACAATAGCCATCCAATGTCGTTTAAGCATCTGACTTCGACTAAAAGTGGAACGCATGCAGCGTTGATGCCATTCAATCAATTTATTAACTCCTATCTTTTGTACAGATATAGATGCTGTACGGCTATTTCGTTCGACACTAATTTGTCTCGTTTGTGGATTCCAATCAACTATGCGGTAAAGATCCTGGTTCTCATCTCTCCATATTCGATCTCTCTCCCCTGCAACTTTTAAAAAATCACCCAATGTGTTAGTCAAGAATTCATCAGCATATTCTGCCATTTCATCATACGCCTGACAAGAAGCCATCAATTGCCTGTCATTGCGCCCGATTTCCCTAATAAGATGAGAGAAACGCTGCCGCGCTTCCGGGAAGTTCCAGGATTCTTCTATCATCCTCAGTATTTTGGCATATTCGTCTTTTTTTTGTAACTCTTGTTGACGCCTCTCTAATTCCTGTTCCTGTTCGCGGCGGTGAAGTTCCTCTTCTCTCTGTTGTCGGCGGAGTTCTTGCGCCTCTTTTTCCTGTATTTCCAATTCTTTAATCCGGGCTTCCATTGTTGGTCTCATCGCGTACAAGATGTCCTTATAGGTAGAGCCAGGTGATTGGCTACGGTGACCGTCATTTAATAAAATATTTAGTTTTTCCTTTGCTTCTCCGAGGGTTTCGTCCGGAAGTTGCTCTAAGGCGTGAATGGCTCGAATGTCATGAACATATCCCCGCATCAGAACGAGCCAAGACCGAGCAACAGTACCTTGTTGTTGAATTTCCTCGTCTTGATGACCTAATTGTTCAAGCTGCGTCAACATATCATAGGCCAATCCGGCATCTTTTTCCTGCCATGCTCTGAGCAACACTCCTACACATACATAAACTTGCATCCTTTCCTCATATTGCAAAATTGCATCACGATCCCATATTGTTACATCTGTACGGAGCAATTTCTGCATCAACTCCATGAGAACAACCGAAGTATCTTGTTCACCCAGTTGTTTTTTCTGGTTGGCAATGTTATCAGCCATTTTTTCCAACAAAAAATTTCCATGGGGAATATCTCCCTGTATCCAACAAGCATAAGCTGCATTCAAAGATGACCAAGCTGCTGTTGTCAACGGACACACGTGTTCTTCGGTCAATCTTTCAAAACAACGCACAGCTTCTTCTAAATTTCCTAGGTACAGTTGCTCCTCGGCTTGCTGGTATTCTTGCCCAACTTCCTCTCGGGTCATGACATGAATCGTTTTAGGTGTCTTCTCTGGAAGAACTTGTTGTGATGAAGGAGGCAAGGGCTCCTCCGGAGCGCCCACCATAGCACCTATTCCCGTCACAATTCCTGTTACCAATACACCCACGCCAGTTAGTGTCGCATATCGTTTGATTTTGTAAGTTTGCACCAGCTTTGTCCGGTGGGTTTCCCAGTCACCACCACCAGCTAAAAGTTCATTGCGAGCCTCAATGAGGTCTTGCTTTAAATCTTCGTACGTCTCGTACCTTTTACTGAGTTTGAACTGCATCATCTTATCCACCACCATACAGGTTTTGGGAGATAGATGAGAATTCACCCGGAAAATAGAAGGTAATTTCCGTTTAATCTCCAGCAACGCATGAATCGATGTAGGAACCCTCTTAAACGGAGGTTTCCCCGTCAGCATCTGAAAAAGAGTCACGCCAAGAGCATACATGTCGGAACGAAAGTCTTCTACTTCGCGTCTCAAAGCTTCAGGCGATGCATAATATGGTGTTACCCAAACAGCCTCGGATTCATCGCGAGTGGTTTTCAACAAAGACAACCCAAAATCCACTATTTTACAAATTCCCGAAGTATCCATGAGGATGTTTGCGGGTTTAATATCGCGATGGACAAGTCCTGCTTTATCCGCTGCTTCTAACCCTTCTACTGTCTGAATAGCAATATCCAAGACCTCTGGTTCAGGCATCGGCTCATCCCGTAATTTCATTTGGGTTTCAAGATCGCGGCCATCTACCAACTCCATAGCTATAAACATATATCCATAGGCTCGCCCAACTGTATACACTTGAACAATATTTTGATGCCGAACCTTAGCCATAATACGCGCCTCTTCTTCAAAACGAGAAACACGCTCTTGATCGGTCGAGTAATCTTCATTGAGAATTTTGAGAGCGACTACTCTTCCAAGGATTGTATCCCGAGCCCGATAAATTTCGCTCATTCCTCCCTTACCGATGCAATCCAGGATCTGATAAACCCCCATGCGGTCGCGAACTCGGAGAGATTGTTTACAAACAGGACAAATGACTCTGGCAAATGGTCGTATCCCAGAAAGATCCATCTGCCCACCACAGTGGGGACATTTCATAATTTCCTGAGCTTGTTCTGCATTGACCTGTTCTTTCATAACCGACTTGGGAAAGTTATCACAAAATTCTACAATTCACACGATGAAAATCTAATTTGTACACATTTCATGCAACATCTTCCTACAGTCTTAACAAATCCTCAGACTGTAGCAACTATATCAAGGATCAGTAAAGATAAAACGTTGTAAAATCAAAGAGGGCGCCCCAAGTATTTTGGAACGCCCCCTGCTTATTCTGAAAAATCAAAAGACACTAATTAAATCTTTGGCAACGATGCCGCAGCAACTGCCTGCCCATGCCTTTTTGTCTTTTCGTCTGGAACACAAAGCCTAATAGACAATTCTGGGAATTCGGCAGAGAGGACTTCATTAGCCTTGTCGATAATAATTTGGCCTCCTTCGCCAGTAGCAACACGCCCCAGGAAAAGAAGGTTGCGAATCTGGTAAAACGAAGCATAATGCGCAATGGCATAACCAAAATGCACGCCAATGGTCTCGTAAATTTTTCTAGCGCGGTCATCACCTTCAGCCATAGCTGCCTGCACTTTTTTCAGCTGTTCCGGGTATGGCATCGTCCCAAAATCAAATCCGGCACGAGGCGCCAGGCGAGCTACTGCCTGCTGAGAAAAGTACATAGCGCCAACACCTTTATCCTTCGACCATTCGTCAACTCCTCCGTCTTCCGAATAATCGACAGGAGCAAATGCCAATTCATTGAGCCAAGGCATGATGTGCCCCTCAGGATCAACATAGCCCGCAGCTTCCGAGGTTCCCATGGCTACGCCTAACACTGCATTATCGTTCATGCTCATAGCGCCCGCCAAAGCAGTCACTTCGCCATCGTTAACTACTTCAAATGGAATGTTATGCCAACGTTCCTTCAATGTGAAGAAGATGCGACGAATATGTTTTTCAAAATCTTCTGGGCTAATGCCACGGAATAGGGATCCAGCTCGAACTTCGTTGTTTACATATACACCGGCGGCAGACCCACCAATAGCGTCAACACGCGGCAAATGAGCAGCCGCACGCTTCAACGAATCATCAATGCCTTCCAAATGATAATTGGGATCGGTTTGATGGTACGGATCCCATACAACTTCCTCTGAGAAAACAACTTCACCATCTTTGACAGCAGCACACTTGCGGTCTGATCCACCCAAGTCAAACCCAATACGATACCCACCCAAATTGCGTCCTAACGTCATTGAATCAGTCGTTTCAGCAGGCAATTCATCAGCAGAAACAACTTTCACCGTAATGGGTGCTCCATAAACTTTTGTACCAATGAAATCCCAGTCGAAAGCACGTTCCCCTTCAGCACTGTAACTCTGTTGCAACTTGGCTGCAATAGCCTCGTCTCCTGCAACTAAGATGATATTGCCACCCTTCTGCCAAAGAAGGAATTTGACAATACGCTCTACATAACGCCAGTTCAAAGCAGAATTTTCTTCACTGTCAGGGAGAAGCATCCCGCTCCAACGAAAACATGTACCATCTTGGCGAGTCAATGCCAGATCAATCTTGTGCGTTCCCTCAGTTGCTGCAACTTTGGCCTCATAGGCACGATTCCATAAAACAGCTGGAACAAAACCGGGATCCAATACTGGAGTAATTTTAGGTTGAATTTTCATAACAGAATACGAACCGTATAACAAAAAGAACTCCCTAGGAAAAGCCTATTTCTTAACTCGCTTCGCATAATACGGATAAAAATACGTTTTTTGTTCTTGCCTTTTCAGAAGTAAGTATCATCTTTAGATTCAAATGAGTGCTGAAACTTTCACACCTCCGCAAAATTCATCGGGTTCGTCACGTGGCATATTTACCGGCTGTCTCATATCTCTTGGCATTCTTATTGTTGTTATTGTATTAGGAGGCGCCTTCATTATAACATTTTGCGCCAACAATTTGGATACTCAAAATCTCAACGTTTCTAATATTCAGCAAAAGAACAATATTTCCAAAACTCTGCTCGAAGGAGATATCAACAGTCAACAAACTCTTGCAGTTATCAATGTTGATGGTGTTATTACTTCGGGTAACTCGACGCATGGCGTCGCTGGTAGCGATTCTATCGTACGCCTCCTCAATTATGCTGCTAATGATTCAAGTATTTCCGGCATCATTCTAAGAGTTAATTCTCCGGGGGGAGAAGTTACGGCTTCGGATATCATTTACGACACGATCATTAGAATTAAAGAACAGTCCAAGAAACCCGTTGTCGTCATGATGGAAACCTTGGCTGCTTCTGGTGGATACTATATTTCCTGCCCTGCTGATTGGATCGTTGCCAATCCCACCACATGGACAGGGAGTATCGGCGTAATCATTGCCGGAATCAACTTTGAAGAAGGCATGAATAAGCTCGGAATTCGCAACCAAGTTTTTACAAGCGGTCCATTCAAAGATATGCTTTCATCAACTCGATCAATGAGACCAGACGAGCGCGAATACATTCAACACATGGTTGATTCAACCTATGACCGTTTTGTTTCAATTGTTTCGACAGGAAGAAACATTGACCGTAAAAAATTGGAAGAATCTCATGCGATCGATGGCCGAATCATTTCTGGTATCGATGCTCAAAAAATAGGATTAATCAACCAGGTCGGTTACTTCAGAGATGCTGTTGCCAAAGCTTCAGAACTGGCTGAAGTGAATAATCCACGAATTATTCTTCTTTCTGAATCTTTAGGAATAGAAGATCTGTTTTCCTTCCTAAATGTTCAGGCGCAAGAAAACAAAAATGTTTCTATTTCGCTGGGTGGCCAGAATGTCTTGCCCCAACTTAAACCTGGCATTCCTTATATGCTTCCTAGTTACTACGCTACTGGGACAATCCACGTCAAAGAAGGCCAATGAGTCAGCTAGAAGCTTCTTGTATTTTTTGGACAACTGCCATCCTCCTCATACTCATGGGGGGGATGCCTTTGTTTTATAGGAAATTCCCTCAATTATTTTCTCCATCCCAACAACAGAATGTTGAGACCTTTCGCCCCCGAGAAATCCTCATCGCCATTTTCCTCACTCTGTTTTATGCATTTCCCGCACTATCTGTTGTTCCTTCGCCAGAACCTTATACGCCACAAAGTTCATCGACTAGTATTGTCAATTTGATCATTCTTCAAAGCCCTCATCTTATCGCAGCATTAGTCGCCCTCAATTGCCTCAACCAGCCTTATCACAGAACTTTGACTGGGTGGAGTACTGGACAATGGAAATCTATCATTCTGGCAGCAGTACTTGTCTTGGGGCTCATGATCGTATTTTTATCAGCATACGATTCATTTGGCATAGCAGAATTCATTGCTCAGTGGTTCCAAGCGCCTCTTACTCAAAGATCCATTACTAGTCTCATGTCTGGATCTTGGGAATTGAAAATTTTCATCGCTTGTTCATCAATATTGGTAGCCCCCTTTGCTGAGGAATTAGTATGCCGTGGACTATTGTATAATGTGCTAAAGAGCCACACTGGTAAAGTGACAGCTGCCATTCTTGTGTCTCTGTTCTTTGGCATTATCCATGCACACATAGTTTCTATGTTACCTTTGGCGCTTTTCAGCCTTTTGCTTATTGTGATTTATGAGAAAAGCAAATCGCTATGGGCTCCAATTCTAGCTCATCTTCTTTTCAATCTCTACAACGTAACATGCGTTTTCCTTTTTCCTCATTAGGAGAGTATCACCACACCAATGACAAGTTTATCCCAGCTAGGTGAAGATACTGTTGTTGAAACATTGTTGCATACCTTGCCTTCATCTTCCAGTGTTCTGACAGGTGCTGGAGATGATTGTGCTGTCGTTGCCTGTAATGATGAGTACGATATCTTGCTTAAAACTGACTGTATGATCGAAGGTGTCCACTTCGATCGTAATATGTCTCCTTTTCTCGTCGGACGAAAAGCGCTAGCTCGTACTTTTTCTGATATTGCGGCAATGGGTGGGTCTCCTCAATATGCTCTGATTACTGTCATGGTCTCACCATCAAGGGCCATACAAGAACTCGAAGAACTCTATCGTGGTATCAATTATTTAGCTCGCTCGTGGGATACAGCCATAGTAGGAGGCGAGACCTCATCTCTTCCTTGGGATGGACTTGTCCTCAATGTAGCTCTCACCGGCAAAGTGCCACATCAACAAGCAATCCTGAGAAATACTGCCAAACCTGGCGATCTCATCGCCGTGACAGGAACATTGGGAGATTCATTCCATTCCAATCATCATCTCACATTCACACCTCGCATTCGAGAGGCAACCCTCTTGCGGCAATTACACCTAGCCAATGCCATGATGGATCTCTCGGATGGACTGGCGACCGATCTGCCTCGTATGGCTCGAGCTTCTCGCACAGGATTTGTTCTAAACATGAATACGATTCCCTGTCGTCGCAACTGTACCATTCAACAGGCTTTGACTGATGGAGAAGATTACGAATTACTCTTCACCATTCCCCCAGAAAAAGAACCTCTACTCAAAATTTTCCGCAAACTCATCCCCAATGTTCCCGTAACGCTTATTGGAACAATGACTCAACCTACTGATGGAGAAAAACTAACTGGAGGGTGGGATCATTTTGCCCAATCCTGAAAATACGTTCAAGATCAACAAATGATTTCACAACCCCAGCCAATCCAGCGGAATTGGCAGAATACCCATGTAAGCTAATAAAAAGGCAATCACTAGAATAAGTAGCACACAGAGGGTCACCACGATGCCTGTTGAGCTTTTTTTCTTTTGATTTAGCGAACTAGCAATTTTTAATCTATTCCGAATATGTGGATCTGAGTCCATCACCAGCTGAACGCCAGCATCATAAGCATCCATGTACTCTATCCATGAGCGTGCACTACGAAATCTGTTCTCCACAGATGGCTCCAAGGCCTTATCGATACTTGCCAAAAGCGCTAACGAGTACATCTTACGATACGCTTCCACAGATGCAATTTTCACCATCCGATCAACAACAGAACGCTTGTCGCCTGGTTCTGGAACCATTCCCGTCAATAATTCGTAAAACGTAGCACCCAATTCATACAAATCACTCCAAGGCCCTAATTCGCGCATATGGCCAGGGTAAAATTCGGGGGGAGTATACCCAGGCGTTACCTGAATTAGGCCTTCGTGTTGTAATTCCTTGGATCGTGCAGCTCCAAAATCGATCAATTTAGGCATTCCATTTTCCATAATGAAGATATTCCCCGGCTTAATATCACAATGGTAAATGCAATAGTTATGCAGGTATTCTAGAATATCTAAAAGATTAACAAGCAAACCCTCGGTCTGTTCTTGGGTAAATGAGATGCCTTGAGCTCTCATGCTGTTCATCATCGCTAACAGGGTTTTCCCCGATATGAACTCCATGACATAATAAACTGTCCCGTTGTCGCGGAATAAATCAAAAATCTTAACGACTCCCGGATGAGATACGCCAGCCAAAGTCTGAGCTTCTTGCATCATACTTCCCAGACAATTTTCATACATTTGCCGGGTATCTTCACTCAAGGGACCTACAAATAAAGACCCAGGAACACGCGATGCATAAGCAATTGGCAAACATTCTTTAATGACCACGTGGCGATTGTACTTCAGATCCTGCGCCAAATACGTTACACCAAATCCACCTGATCCTAAAACATTAACGATCTGATAAATACCATGCAAAAGTGTTCCATTGGGGAGGGCTGGTACCAGGATTTCATCATTGTTCATGGCGATAAATTACAAAACTGTTGTTACTTGTTAAATCATTTTTATGATGCTGTAGAGATAGAACCATTCTTTCAACAGTCTATTGCTGTTTTGAAGAGGATGTCGAGTGCTCTTTTCCCTCTGATTTCTCTGTTTTCTCAAGGTGTTCCTGATTTAATTTCAAAGCACGTTCTTTCCATACGCGGGCAATTTCATTATCAACAGGAACCCCTATTCCGCTACTATAACAAATTGACAACAAAGCCATAGCTCCGACATGATCCTGACCCGCGGCAAGCTTCAACCACGATACGGCCTCTTTTTCATTCTTTTCTATCCCATCTCCTTGCAAATACATAAGCCCTACAATATACTCTGACTGTGCGTCTCCCATGCGAGCAGCCCGCTCATACCACCGAAACGCTTCTTGAGGGTTCTTGTCAATACCTTCTCCCTTGTAATAGACCTTTCCTAAGAATTGAGAAGCCATGAGGTTTCCCTGTTCAGCAGCTTTTGTCAACCACCTGATAGCCTCGTCTGTATTTTTTTCAACCCCCATTTTTCCTTCCATGTATTGTTTCCCTAGGAATTCCATCGCCTCAGGTATATTAGCTTCAGCTGCTTTACGAATCTTTTCTGTACCTTCCTTAACATCCTTAGCTACGCCATCCCCCATCATATAGATTAAACCGAGATAATAATCTGCGCTGGCTTCTCCTGCTGCCGAAGCTTTTTCGAACCATTGTTTAGCTTTTTCTGTATCGCGTTCTACTTCTTTCCCCTGATAGTACAAACCTGCCAATGTCATTTGAGCTTCTTTATGTCCTTTTTCTGCTGCCTTACAACACCATTCGATCACTTGATCTATGGTAGCTTCTCCTCTTTTAACACGTTCGGCATATAGTTTAGCCACAGCGTATTCGTGATCAGGGTTCCCATCTCGGGCTTCTCTCAATGCTCGGTCAAGTTCGTCGTCTCGTTTTACCTCTTTAGGTAAGTTATTGGACAGTTGTTGCCCTTCTGGAGATGGGGATTCTTGTTCGTTAAGGGCTACAACTTCTCCTTTTCTGTCACTGTCACAACCAGTCAGACCAAGCAAAAAACCTGATAAATACAAGACATACAAGGAAATATATCTTTTCATGAATGTATTCTACAGGGATTCTCTCCGATAATCAACTTTCCCTTCATTCTTCACCTCAGAAATAGCTCTAGCCGGATTGTCTGTACACTTCATCGTGCCGTTAGGTATGTTAGGTAAATCCTCCCAATTCGAAATCTGATTGTGACTACAATCAAAATACCAAAAAATCTGCTCTGGCGTGCCTTTTAAAGAAGTTAAAGCATTGTGGCTACAATCAAAGCGCCATTTAGGATCTGATGACATATAGTCCAAATTCTTCAACATGTTGTAACTACAATCATAACTCCCAACCACATGGGCCGGTCCTCCTTTCAAACTCGTTAATAAGTTGTGACTGCAATCAAATCCTTCCCTCACTGAAACTGGCGCATAATCCAATGACTTTAGGCAATTATGGCTACAATTGAAATATTCTGTTACGTCTCGAGGGCCTTCTTGCAATGAATCGAGTTGATTCCAAGAGCAATCCATCTTTTTTAAAATACTCTGAGGAGCCCCTGCCAAAGTCTTTAACAAATTATGAGCACATCTAAATGTGTCAGTCACTCCAGCCGGACACCCTTCTAACGTTGTCAGTCGATTACGACTGCAATCAAAGGCTCCTTGTATATTGCACGGGACCCCTTCTAAGGTTTCTAGCAGATTCCCATCGCATAAAAAATTCCCTCGAATACCTAACGGGGCACCAACTAAAGACTTCAATTGGTTACTCCCACAATCGAAGTTTCGTTTGATTCCTGTTGGAATGCCCTCCAATGTTTGGAGTTTATTTCCTCGGCATAAAAAATCACGTTGCACTGAGCCTGGGCAATCTGCAAGGGTTGTAAGACGATTGCGACTACAATCAAAATCACGAGACACCTCGCTCGGGCAACCCTTCAAAGATGTCAGTTCGTTATCTGAACACGAAAAATCCATCAGCTTGCCTTGGGGACAATGTTCCAGATCTTTAAGGCGGTTGTAGGAACACTTTAATGCAGAAGTCATTCCTGTAGGTATTCCAGCTAATGATTCAAGCCGATTATGGCTGCAATCAAACCGTGCCGTCACCACTGAAGGTGCGCCATGCAATGTTTCTAGTTCATTGTACGAGCAATCGAAATCGGACAATGGACCAGATGGGGCTCCCGTTAAGTTAGATAATCGATTGTTGCTGCATAAGAATCGTCCACTTACATTGGTTGGGCCTCCTACTAATGTAACCAACTGATTGTCTCGGCAATCAAAATGGCGTACGCGAATTGGAGCCCCTTTCAAAGAAACAAGCTCGTTATTGCCGCAATAGAAACATTCCGTAACCAAAGTCGGTGCGCCTGCCAACGTTTGAAGCTTATTCCAACAACAGTCAAATTGCTGCATGGCATTTTGAGCAACACCTTCAAGAGAATTCAATTGATTGAACGAACAAATATATGTTCGACCTACATATTGAGGACCGCCTTTCAGGTTTTTCAAGCAATTAAAACTACAGTCAAATTCATCATCAATCACTTGGGGGACACCCTCTAACGTCTCCAACTTGTTATCCATACAAATAAATTGTTTAAGAGGTCCAGCCGGAACGTGTTTCAATGAAACTAATCTATTTTTCGAACAATTGAACGTGCCTGTTACAAGCGGAGCCCCTTTCAACGAAGTCAATCGATTACAACTACAATCAAAATCAATTACCCGACAATGTTTCATATTGGGCAACCGGCTTATTTGAAGTCCCTTCAACGTAATCTTGTTAAATTCCGTATATCCCTCATTCAAAAGTTCCCATAGGAGCTCGTCATCCTTCACTTCCTCTTTGTAAACCTTCATAGAATTGTTTCACCAAATTACTTGATAAACTAGCAAAGCTGTTGCGTCCGGCAATCAAGAAACTAGTCACACTCCATTCACTCTGTCATCCCATCAACCCAATGTTCCCAAAATGATCCAACTATTTTATGCTGCCCGCCAGCAACTCAATGTTTTGCTAAATTGCTGTATTTTTGCAACACTTGATCGTATGACTCATTTTAATTACCACGCCATCGCTAGCATCAACGACCCTTACTTTTCTGAAACTCATAAGATCTATCTACAAAGTTTTCCAGATCATGAACAACGGACATTAGAAGGTATGGAGCAAGCTATAATGCATCCTGACTTTCATTACGAATCTATTCTCGATCAAAATCATGATATCATCGGCCTCCTCTGTTTTTGGGAAACCCCGCACTTCATCTATTTAGAATACCTGGCTACTGTCCCCCAAAAACGTAACACTGGCTTAGGTGCACAAATTCTCCATGATCTGAAACAACGCTCCTCATTACCCATCATCCTAGAAATCGACCCTATCGAAAATATCATTACTCAACGACGCCTCGGTTTCTACGAACGCAATGGTTTTATTGCCAACTTCCAATATCACTATATTCACCCGCCCTATCAGCCTCAACATCAGCCCTACCCGCTCATTGTCATGAGTTCACCTGCCCCTCTTTCAGAAAATCTATATCGTACCTTTGAAGCATACCACCATACTACGGTCGTTCACCCAGAAATCACAACTAAGTCGACTAACAATTTCTAAATGCTCGCCATCGTCTCTTCGAGAAAGATCACATTACAGAGTTGAGAATTGATTCTCAGCCATAATCATTTACCGTTTCACTCCGTGACTGCATTTTCATTCCTGCTTGCATTCTGGGATACCCCTATACCTGTTGGGTTCTACACAGAAGCTCTTCAAATTGTTCTTAGTCTCATTCTTATTGAAGGGCTTCTTTCTGTTGATAATGCTCTGGGTATTGCTGCTATGGCCTCACATCTTCCCAAGCATCAACAAAAAGCTGCTTTGCGCTGGGGATTGATCGGCGCTTATGTCTTTCGCGGGGTAGCCCTAGCTACCGTCGCATGGCTGATGCATAATCAATGGGTTAAATGGTTTGGCGCTGTTTATCTCATTTATTTAGCAGCTGAACACTTATCGTATAAACACGTCGAAAAACATTCTTCTCCAACTCCTGGGAAACTGGCTGGTAAAGGCTTTATCGCAACAATTGCCAGCATCGAGCTTATGGATCTCTCTCTTTCTCTTGATAATGTAGTCGCAGCGGTTGGCCTAGTAAATGGCGCTAAGCATATCCCAGAAGAATACCACATCTGGGTTGTTTGTACCGGTGTTTTTATTGGTATTCTGGCATTACGAATCGTTGCTGGTTGGTGTATTGGCGTTATTGAAAAGTTCCCTGTCCTCAACTATACTGCATTTGTTCTCGTAGGATTCGTTGGCCTTCTGCTTGTTGTCGATCTTAGTCAAGAAGCTCTCAAAGCATGGGGTTACATCGATCAAATTTGGAAAGGGGGAGTTTCCTTCAAATTTGTCAATATCGTAATCATTGTTGTTTTAAGCCTCATCTACGAGAAGAATCGAACTTTCCATCGGATCATGCAGCCATTCATTCATGCTTTCCGGCTATGTTGCCAATGGTTTGCAACTTGCGTTCAATGGATTTGCTGGCCCGTTACACATCCTCTTCACCTTCTTTTGCATAAGCATTCATCATGACTGATTCACCACAACAACCCCTCACCCCAGAATTAATCCGCGCTGCATTAACTACGGTCAAGTATCCGGGGTTTAGCCGTGACATTGTCTCGTTCGGAATTGTAAAAAATATTTCCATTTCTGAAGACAATAATGTCGTCATCGATCTTCAGATCGAAAGCAAAAACGCCGATATCCCACGCTATATTTTTGAAGGCGTGCATGGTGTCATGAAACATATTCCAGGTGTCAAGCACTGTGACGTCAACGTCGAACACAAACAACCACCTGTCAATAAGCCTGTCAGTGACGATCCTGCCTCGTGGAAATCGGCCATCCCCGGCGCCAAACACGTCATAGCTGTCGCTTCTGGGAAAGGGGGCGTAGGCAAGTCAACGATCTCAGCCAACTTGGCTGTTGCTCTCTCCAAGTTGGGATACAAAGTTGGTCTTGTTGACCTTGATATTTATGGCCCTTCTATGGCGCTAATGTTTGGTACGAAAGAACGCCCTTGGGCTAATGAAAACGATGAATTCATCCCAGTCAAAGCTCATGGCGTACGGTTGCTTTCAATCGGTTTAATGATTGATGAAGCCTCGCCTGTTGCCGTTCGCGGTCCTTTGGCAACACGTTATGTCCAACAATTTTTACGTAATGTTGAATGGGACGATGTTGATTTTCTGATCCTCGACCTACCTCCTGGCACGGGTGATATCCAGTTGACTATCGTTCAAACAGCAGACCTAGACGGAGCTATCATCGTCACAACCCCACAAGAAGTTGCGCTCATCGATGCTCGCAAAGCTGTTGGTCTTTTCCAGAAAGTCCAAACACCTATTTTGGGCATCATTGAAAACATGAGTTATTTCATCTGTCCCTCAGATGGGAAAACTTACTATATCTTTGGAGAAGGCGGCGGTATTCGAGAAGCAGAAAAACTTGGCGTACCTCTTTTAGGCCAAGTTCCTATCGATATTCGTACCCGTTCGTGCGGGGATGAGGGTACTCCTGTAGCTCTGCTTTCCCCTGAAGACAATGCCGCTTCTGCCGCATTCCAAGCTATCGCACAAAAATGCGCTGAAGTCGTTTTGGCAAAAGAAAAGAATTGAATTGTATTAACTCTTAATCGAATAGGGGCAACGGTATGACTCCATGCCCCTATTCTTTTTTCATGCCACCCTCCGCACAGGTTCTCCGTACGCGGCTATAACCCTTCTCTCAGATTAGTCTTATCTGGAAGCGCACTCTCTTAAAGAAAAAAGAAGGCTGTAGAAATATTCTGTTTTAGAGAACTGTTACCTTAGTGCCTAGCGGCGTGTTTTCAAAAAAGATTTTGGCCATATCAGCAGGCATACGAACACATCCATGGCTGACCGGATACCCCGCTACAAATCCCTGATGCATTCCATAGCCAGGTAAAAATGAAAGATAGTAAGGCATAGGAGCAGGATCGTAATAGCAACCAGCAGGAACACTGCCTCGTCTATTATTAAAATCTCCATTAACCACTTCTCCAGTCGCTTTATTCCTTAAAACCCCATAAGTCCCCGATTTGTAATCTGCGTCTTTTTTAATAATTTTATACTCGCCTGCTGGCGTTGCATGACCTTCCTTTCCCGTCGATACAGGAGAAGTTCCAACCACTGTACCGCCAACATAGTATGTCACCTTCTGTTGCCGCGTATCAATGACAATATGCCTTTCTCCCTCTAGCCCAGCTGGCCAATCCCAAAAACCTTGTCCTAAGCGTGCTTCGGGGGGTATATCCGTATTCACACCCGATGTCCCTCCCACTCCATACAAATAAGATGGTTCCTTGGGGCCATAATTCCCATAGTAATACTCCGTCGAGAGACACGAACTCAACAACAAACTGATACTGATCAATGGGTAACGAATCATTGCGTCAAACTACTGGCAGGCAAAGTATATAACCACCACGCTGATGTCAAGACACGCAACACAATTATCAAAAAATCCCCAACCGCCTTCGATCAAATAAAATTTCGCCTGATTGATACTCCTCACCATGAAAGACGACGACCATACGCTATCCGAACAAAAGGAGAATCTGGATACCTTAAAGACCCCAAACCGGTAAAAGTGGTACGGGCGATGGGAATCGAACCCACGTCTCAAGCTTGGGAAGCTCGCGTCCTACCATTGAACGACGCCCGCATCTATTCATCACCTGCACGAACTTTATAGTGACTTGTCTTAGTTATGTCAACGATATTGTCAGACAAAACGTTCCAACAACCAAAAGGGTGTGTTGTCATAAACGATTCCCCCTCTTTTCCGTCAATTACACAAAAGCAGTTTGTTAACTCCAGAACCACCGGAAGACGACGACGGGACAGGATCTCAAAGCGACGTTACCCCTATCAAGACATTTGTGAATATATCTACAAGAACACCCGCTCTACGCCGTGGAAAGGCTCTATTTCGCTTATTCCGTCGAGTCAGCGTCCTTTCGTAGGTCGCCGCGTAAGTATACTAAACGCCCGGCCAGAGTGGCAAAATCTCAATACGATAGTCCAATCTGTCAGTCGCGATTTGCTGACAGGTGAAACAAGTTTAACGTGCGGGCCACCGGCTTACCTCGGTATCCAAGATCTAGCCGATTTGTATAATAACGCGAACCGTACAAGCCAAAGCTCAAGCGACATTGCAGACACTCCCGGCGGCCCTGAGCCGACAGGATCATCTAACTCCGGGAAACGACCGGAAGCCCCAACAATCCCGCCAATGAGCCGAACCGTCGAGAATGCAACCATGGCATGGGATTTTACATGCCAAGTGAAGCCATACAACGACGAAGACGGCAATATTGCAGGCTTTTACGTCAAGGCACCAAAAGTCAATGCAGCGGGTCGCGGATGGGTGCAGACGTGCACTGACAAGAGAGATTCTGATGGGTGGGTTCTTCTGGAAGGTGCCGAGATTACAGAAATTTATCTCAATGTTAGATACAAGACAAACTCATTGACAGAATTAGAAAGTTCGTCGATTACCAAAGAAAAGCAGTACTCGACAGATTGGCCCGTCCACGTGGGGAACATCCCGAAAGACTCCCCAGAATGGCAACCAGACGACCCACCCACCTATTCAATTTTGATTGCGACAATATCAGACGACACAATCACGATTCACAGCTGCGGCGACATCGTGCTTTATCTGGAGGTCGATGATACGCTTATTGCTAACGTTAACGGAGGGATGCTTAGTAGTACCGATCGATGAGCTCCCGCCTCTCGGCAAAATACTCTTCACGAAGTTTTCTTTGTTCTTCTCTCCACTTGTCAGCAGTGCGCACAATGGAATCACCTATTTTATCGCGTGTGATTTCTTTGTCTTTAATATATTTCTCTAAATAAGCGATCTGTTTTTGATCTTTTTCTCTAGCTGCGTCGATCCGTTTTTGTTCGTTTAGCGAATAGGTATAAAAACAAACACCTAAAAAAATTAAAATGCAATTGATGACATTATGTATTTTACTATTCATTTATTTTTTTGTTCTTTTGGATTATTATCGATTCATTCTATTTTTCCTCTCTGCTTCATACTCACTCTCTAATTCTTTTATCTTTTCATCGAATTCTTTTATAAGTTGTTCTCTTTCTGCCTTAATTTCTTCTTCTGTTTCCCCTAACGAGGCTATAGCGTTTGATACCTCAAGTTCTGCTTTTTCGGATTCTTTATTTAAAGATTCTATTCTGCTTTTATCTTTTTCCTTGTTTTCTTGAATCGTGAGTTTTTCATTTACTATCCGAGCACCAAGGCATAAAACAATCCCAAGCAAGACTATATGAACAACCGACTGTGTACTATTACTCATGGATATATCATACGTCTGGTCAAATAGTAGAAAAGCCGAATTTTATGATTTCCTTGTCGGACTGGCAAGAAATTTACAATTTACTGTACAGTGGGGGGGGGGGGGGGGG
>CASFPZ010000045.1 GCA_949296365.1 uncultured Akkermansia sp.
CATCATAATCCCCCACTTATTCATAGCATCTTAATCTGAGATATTATTCAACTTTTCCCGAATACAAGGTCCTTTCATTCACCTTCCTTGTATAAGGCGCTATAATTTTTCTCGCGTTTGCGTACCAGTTGTTCAAATTCCCGGCACCGTTCTCGGGGTAATTTAGCCTTGAGCTTCCAGGCTGGATCTCCGTATACCCCTGCTTTTGTATAATCAAAGGGAACAAATCCTATTTTCTTCACCACATCTTGGTTTTCAAGATGGAAATCTCCGTGTATTGGGTCGCGAAATCCCGGATTTTCCACAATTGAATGAGTATCTCTACCCAACGCTTTCCAGGCCTCCCAGGTCATTCCGGGGAATACACCTTGAGCATTTCCACGCATGTCCCAGAAACAGTTGTAATCTGATTGGAGACGGCCTTTTGCCCATGGCCCCTGCATGAACTGTCCGCAATCGATGAGGAAAATGTTACGTTCCAAAGAAAAAGATTGGTGAGCTTCCGGTCTCGTGTACTGGAGTTGCTGGTAGTGACTCAAGGCCAGGATGTTATTGCGCAAGACATTTTCTTTGCCGTAATGTTGGTGGTATCCGCCACTTTTGCAGCCGTAGACCAAGTTGTTTTCCATAACGATGTAAGAACTTCCTTCATCATTGTACAAGCCCCACCCACCATAGTCGTACGAATAGACATCGTGAATCACATTGCCCGAAATCCGCGTACCGGGTGATTCACCCAGGGTGTAAACAGCCCCCATATCAGAAAGAACACCCCAACCAATGTGATGGATATGGTTGTCCGCAATCAGATTGTTGACAGCCGGACTACGCATCTTCCCCATCTGTTCTCCTTCTATTCCCTCTTTCGTCTTTTGATTAATAGCAACGGTCGTATCTGCCTCATTGTACCCCCAGACCCATCCAACGGAAACACCGGAGTATCTTAAATCACCAATGTCATTGTGAGTAATCTTGTTATTGCCACTCTGAAAAATGGCAACCCCGATAGCGCAGGGATAAATCCATCCACAGGACTGAATAATGTTGTTGTCGACAACGATTCCCCCGGTTTCAGGCGTACCAAGATTCGTCACGCCGATTTTGACACCTCCGGCCCCCAAGTCGTGTAGATAACAGTGGTTGACACAACAATCTTTTACCCCTTCCCGGAACCAGAACGCATAGTTTCCAGTCTGGCGCACTTCGCAATCCACCCAACGGATGTCCTGCGCATATTGCAGTTGAATACCCGCCTCAATCGCCGCAGCGGCCTGCATGGGAGGATTACCCCTACGCGGCATCAGATCGCTGGAATGCCGGAACGATAAGCCCCGGAATTGTTTGTTCGCCACTTTCTGATCGGGCGTACCAGTGATCGACACCAATTGCTTCAATACCGGGGCTACAACCTCGGCTTTCGTCATGTCTTCCCCCGGTAATGGTATGTAAAATAAATGACCATCTCGAGCAAGAAACCATTCGCCAGGTTCATCCAGGGCGTTGCGATAGTTTTCCAGGAAATACCGGGTTCCCTTCCGCAAGAGATTCCAGGGTTTCATGCCTGTACCAGACGTCCAGACGAGTCCTTTGGAAGCCTCCATAAAATCCGGATATTTACGCGTTACATCCCATTTGTGCAAAAATGTCATCACGACATCTTCTTGTTCTTGAACCGACGTCTGCTGAAGACTAGACAAATCCTCTGGGCGCATCTCAAACTTTTGTCGGGCAAACCCCGCGCATCTGTTTTGAAGAGCCTGTTGATCGTATTCTGTCGCGTTAACTAAGGTAAAGTAACCATTGTTGGGGGTCCGGGCTCGCACAGCTCGACGTCCATTGACAAACAATTGCTCAAAGTACCCCCCCTTGTCTGCAACTTCCGAGATAAAAGTACACCACACCCCATTCGATACTTGTTCCCAACCACCGATGGGCATTCCCCCACTGATCACCGGCTTGCTAACGCCCACCCCTTCCACAACCATGGGCAAAGAATCCCGCTCATCTAACCTCAATGTATTTTGCAAATAATACGTCCCAGAGGCAATTTTGATTGAGATCGAATCTCCGGACTTTCCCGTTTGAGCAATTTCCCGTGCCAAACGGAATGCCTGCTCCGGAGTTGCCACAGGTTGAGCCTTAGACCCCGGATGATTGTCATCCCCTTGAGGAGAAACGTAAAACTCAAATACCTCGCCCCAACATACCGAGGAAATTAAAAAACCAATAACCGAGAAAATCCCTATTTTCATTACGATAAAAATACGTTTCTAACATCATGAAACTTTCAAGGCTTTTCTCCTGGATAAAACAATAGCCGGATTCGTTCAAATGACGAACCCGGCCGACTGGAATGATGAAAGTAAAACTTATTGGAACCGAATTTCAGAGTCAGGAGTCATATCCAACTGGCAGTCCTGGAGTGTCCAATTTCGTTTAGGTTCTACCGCATTACCCACAATGCGAATTGAGGAACAACGTTTGAACGAGAAAGGTTTTCTTCCCCAACCTTTGAAGTCTTGATTGTAAGTAACTTTGTTGTTTTTGAAGAGGAGGTTTTGGGTTGAAATCGCAAACAACAAAGGTACGTCAAAAGTATTAAACTCATTGTTCTCGATTAAGACATTACGATGGTAATAGGCTTTCTGGTCTCGGAGTTGGCGTACCTCAGGATAGATGGAAATGATCGCTTCGGTAAACTGATAACGGGAGGTTAAATTGTTAGTAAACCGATTATTACGGATAGTCACATCTTCGCAAGCACCGCTTTCGAACCACCCCTGGGCATCACCTGCTAATAAGATGGCAGAGCCGGAGGAATGGTCGAAATTGTTGTTTTCGATCACAATTTTTCTGGGAGTCGTAAACAGGGTCCCTCTAGCCCGGTTGTTACGCACCGTATTCCCCCGAAACACAATAGCCGGATAGTAATCGGCATTCTCCACCGCATCCCCTGTTTTGATCTCCGGCGGCAACGATGAATCCAGGGTAATCACCAATTCAGTCGCCGAAACCTTCCTCACATGGCCAACGCGAACCGTCGTCCCATTTTCCAAGGTAGGGCCTGCAATAAATCGAAGCATCTCGCCGGGTAAAAACACCTCGAAACCTACAGATTGGCCATGCATGTAGTGGCAACGAATAGTGCGATCGTCGATGATTTCCTCAATGCGCAAACAAGTCGAATGCACGTTGATGGCATCATCCATCATCCCTTCATAAAGAGCTCCCTCAGTCCGGATGAGCCCACGACAATTAGAAAAATGCGTTGCATCTGCCCCAGACGTCGCAACGAGACCGCTCCCGGGCCGAATCGAGACGCCTCCACCACGGATCGTGATGTTTTCCGAACGTTGCCCCAAGACCCCCATACCAAAACAATGGTGAATATTAACCTGATCGAGCGTTGTATTGGTCGAACGGTAAATCACGCATCCCGGATGAGGACGCCCCAAAGTCCTCAACACAAGCCGATCTCCCTCTTCAAGTCCTTTACTGGCAAGATTCCATCCCTTGAATAAAATACGACCATTTCCTAAATCCTCTGCAATCTTTCCAGTATAACCGATGTCTGACGTATTTTCGATGATTTGCCCCGTCGATTTGTCAAATGCCATCGCCCCCCAAAAACCAGCTTCCCAACCGTCGCCAGAAAAAATTACCTGTCCATTTTTCACTTGGTATGGGAATCGTTTCGTGTCAACCTGCACCTCAGTGCTAGCGTTTTTCACCGAAACAATGTCTACTTCTTTCAGGTTGGGATGTTCGAAATCAATGGACAGATTATTGATGGAAACATTGGAACTATCCATAACCAGCATGGGCATCATAACACCGTGGAACACAAAGAGAGATCCATTGCCTTCGATCATAACGTCTCGCAAATCAACTAAAGGAACCCCAACAGGATGAATGCTTGGCTGGTCGTGATTGGATAAGTAGAAACTCATGGGCAAGGCGCTGTTAACATCGAAATGATAAACCCCTTTAGGGATATACAACGTACACCGGACATGGTCCGGCTTGTTGCGCAACGCCGTCAATGCCTTCCGGAGGGCGACAGATTGATCTTCTCGAACCCCCGGTTTCATGCCAAAATCAGCCACATTCAATGTCGTAGGAAATGGCTGCGGTTCCACCGATTGATGGTAATCCCACTTCAAATCGACCCAATCCGCATGGTCATAATCATTTCCATCGACATCGTCGGTGAACAAATACAATTTCCCTGTTCCGGCTGGAATTTTGACAGCAAAAGTAGCCGCTTCCATCCCCCTTTTCATGACGGGCGACTCCCACAAAATCTGTGATCCGCTCATAATGCGAAACCGTACACTTCCGGTTCCAGTCACTTCATCGTCAATGCCACAGGCACCGCGCAAAGTAACGTTCTCATGAGGCACAGACACAGGAATCATCGATATTGCATGCGTTCCGATGCCGCGTTGATAAACGCGACCACCTATGGTGAGTGATTTGCCCATGACTGACTTATCGATTTGAGTTTCTCCATACTCTTGTCGTGCCATGACCAGATCACAATCGCGCACCACTGTTTCAAGGTCATGAGCGGTACAAAATCCGGCTGTTAACGCCGTTATTCCTATCCATGATAGTTTCATCGTTTTTAGTTGTTTTTATTGTTTGAACTACTTACTTTGTTTAACTTGAAAGTTAATTTCTCTTCCAAAACAATACATATCTTTCAATACTTTCCCTTATTAAACAGCAAAAAATATTACAATCGAGATTTCTGTCTTGGAATTACTTTTGTGATAAACTTTTTTGATGAGTTTTACGAGATTATCACCATTCGTCAATTGAGGAAAAGACAGACTAGAAAAAGCTCAACAACTTCTCTTAACCAGCACCACCCAAAGAATGAAAACCAGAGGACTACAGCAAAGATAGTGTTTCTTAAACAAAGGATTCTGAGGATATGATATATTATACGTATGTCAAAACTGTGTTGTTTCTGACTTTGTCATTCAACGGAATCAGAGGCTCCAAGATGCTCCGCTCATTCGATGCTCGTTAAATAATAATAATAATTTCAGGCATGATATGAATAGAATTGACAGCAGAACCTTCCAGTAACTACTGCCAGAAGGAACTCGGTAATAGTTACTGGAACCTCATTTTCTAATTCATTCCAAGAGCTTGTTCCCTTCTATTACTTAGGAATCACAAGCTTGGTTGCAGGAATTCCGTTTTTCGGTGGATTAACCTTTTGTTTTTGGTATTGCTCCTTGAGCTGCTGTGCATTTTTTCCCTCTTTACTGTTGGGATCTATAGCAATAATAGCCTCCAAATCCTTCAGATACTCGCTTTCTGCCTTCTCTGGGTTGGCCTTTTGGTTAGAACGTAATTTCCAAAAAGTTTGTGTCAACATAATCTGTTGACGTACAGTATTTTCCAAATCACCACGTTTCAACATGTCATCCAACGCCAGATTTCGTTTTTCTGGATCTGACCGGTATTTAATAAAAATATCAGTCATCTCTTTTTTCTGGGTTTCAATGCGTTCCTTCTGTGCAATGTAAGTTTGGAACTGACATTTGTCTTCAGGATCTGCTTTCTTGATGGAATCTATCACATCCGGGAAAAATTGTTGCCAGAGAGATTCATCCATCGTTTTCAAACCCTCATAAAGGCTCTTAGCTTTGTCTGGGCCCTGTTGCTTCTTAGCTTTTTCAAACAATTGATCTCGTTGAACCTTACTTTTTTCCCACCGGTCGACAGCTTTCAAAAAACCATCTACTTGAAGGATAGCTCCGGCATGTTTGGCATAAGGAAGTCCCTTGCTATCCATCAAAACAATAGTCGGGAATCCCGTAATTGCCATCTTCTTCTTCCAATCATCGTTAACCTTTTTCTGTTTCTCTGAAAGTTTTTTCGACCTTGGATAATCTAACATCAGGAAAACGTATTTGTCTCCAAGAACTTTTTCGAATTCAGGCGAGGCAAATACCGTTTTTTCGAGTCTAATACAAAATCCACACCAATCGGATCCTGTAAAATCGATCATCACACTTTTCTGCTGTTTCTCAGCTTGGGCAAGGGCTTCCTCAGGCGAAGTTAACCACGTTACAGCCGCAGAAGCTGGAATACTTGCTGCAAGAGCAATGGTGACGCTGGGCAAGTAATGTTTTTTAAGCATAAATTACACAAGCACAGATTGAAGCGATTCGTCTGTTACGCTATTACACTATACGTCGTTCAAGCGTAAACCATGGCTTTTTTCAATTCTACGACCTCAGCGGCCTTGCCAAGACACTCTCCTAGGGTATATCCAAAAGCTAACGCAGCAGCAGGGCCATTGGCAGTCACGATATTTCCATCTACTGTCACCTGATCAGCCATCACTTTGACTCCTTCCTCTTTCAATTCATCAAGCACAGAAGGGTCAGGATAAGCCGAAGCTTTCTTACCCGTCAGGATACCTGCTTTGCCGAGAGCTAAAGGAGCGGCACAGATAGCAGCTACGAGTTTGCCAGCTGCATGAGCTTCTTGAATTTTAGCAATCACCGCAGGCGTATCACGCATCACCCAAGAACCGGGTCCCCCAGGTAACACTAAAGCATCTGCTCCAGCCAAATCCACTTCAGCCAACGTGGTATCAGCACGTACAATCACGCCATGTGCACCTTCTACCTCGCGCCCTAGAACGCCAGCTGTCACAACATCCAACTCAAGGCGACGTAAAATATCAACAGGAGCCGAAAATTCAATTTCCTCAAAACCTGGAGCAACTAATACAATGATCTTTTTCATATCACTTTTTAATCTAAATGACCTTTCCCTCTGTTCCAAGACGAAAACATTCCATGCCAAACAAAATCCAAGCCTATTGATGCACATTTACTAACGAAACAGAAGACGAGAACCAAACAAAAAACCGCCCCCCTGGACTAGCAGAAGGACGGCTTTTAAGAATAACAAATGCAAAAACAGACAAAAAATTATCTGAACGTTTGCGAAAGCGATATTTTATGGACGAAGGCCTTCTTTGGCACAAGCGATCATAAACTCGCGGTTAAGGCGAGCAATATTGTCAACGGTAATCCCCTTCGGACAGGCGGCTTCGCATTCATAAAGGTTGGTACAATTACCGAAACCTTCAGCCTCGAACTGTTTCATCATGTTAAGCACACGACGCGTACGTTCGGGCTGACCTTGTGGGAGCAAAGCCAACTGCGATACCTTAGCAGAGGTGAACAACATTGCAGAAGAATTCTTACAAGAAGCAACACAAGCGCCACAACCAATGCAAGCTGCCGAATCAAATGCTTCATCAGAAATATACTTTTCTACCGGAATGTTATTTGCGTTCGGAGCAGAGCCAGTTCGAACATCAACGTATCCTCCAGCAGCGATGATGCGATCCAACGCAGAACGATCTACGACAAGGTCACGGATAATCGGGAACGCCTTGGCGCGGAAAGGTTCAATCCAGATCGTATCACCATCTTTGAACTTACGCATATGCAACTGGCAAGTGGTTACTTTACGTTCTGGCCCGTGTGGCACCCCATTAATGGTCAATGAACACATACCGCAAATACCTTCGCGGCAGTCATGATCAAAATGAATAGGTTCTCCACCACTATTGACAATGCCTTCATTGACAATATCGAGCATTTCCAGGAAAGAGCAATCCTCAGGGATGTCCTTGGCTTCATAGGTCTCTATGCGGCCTTTTGCCTGAGCATTTTCCTGCCGCCAAACCTTGAGAGTGAGATTTAAAGTTTTAGCCATGGTAAATTGGTCTATTGTGAATGGTTTGAATTAACAGGTGATTTACTTATAGCTGCGAACGGCAAGATGGACGTTGTCAAATGTCAGTTGTTCCTTGTGCAGGGTCGGCAATTTATCAACACCATTGAATTCCCATGCGGCAACGTAAGCAAAGTCTTTGTCATTACGAAGCGCTTCACCGTCTTCTGTCTGGTATTCAGCTCTGAAATGACCGCCGCACGATTCATTACGATGCAATGCGTCGTAACACATCAACTGAGCAAATTCGAGGAAGTCAGCCAAGCGATCAGCTTTCTCAAGTTCAGCATTCAACCCGTTCGGAGATCCAGGGATGCGAACATGCTTCCAGAATTTTTCGCGGATCTTGGGAATCTCTTCGATGGCCTTCATCAACGACTCTTTGGTTCGAGACATACCGCAGTTTTCCCACAGTAAAAGTCCCAATTCACGGTGAATCGAATCAACAGTCATATCGCCTTTGACAGACATTAACTTATCAATACGATCCTTCACTTCCTTTTCCACAACAGCAAATTCGGGAGAAGCCGTCGTTACTGTACCAGGTTTTACGGTTGCAAGATATGCAGGCAACGTCGTCGGAATCACGAAATAACCATCAGCCAAACCTTGCATTAAAGCAGAAGCGCCCAAACGGTTCGCACCGTGATCAGAAAAGTTGGCTTCACCAAGAACGTGCAAACCTGGGATATTAGACATAAGGTTGTAATCAACCCACAAGCCACCCATTGTATAATGCACAGCCGGGTAAATCATCATCGGAGTTTCGTATGGATTCTCGTCTGTGATTTCGTGGTACATGTCGAACAGGTTACCATACTGCTCCGAAATCTTTTCTTTGCCGACGCGTGCAATGGCGTCCTTAAAGTCCAGATAAACCCCAAGCCCCGTCACTGCAACACCGCGACCATCGTCGCACTGTTCTTTAGCAGCTCGTGAAGAAATATCGCGAGGAGCCAGATTACCGAAGGAAGGATATTTGCGTTCCAAATAATAGTCACGCTCTTCATCCGGCACATCAGAGGGTTTAATTTCCTTACGACGGAGTTTTTCGGCTACTTCCTTCGACTTTGGCACCCAGACACGGCCATCGTTACGAAGAGATTCTGACATCAGGGTTAATTTAGACTGATACGCACCCTTGACTGGAATACAGGTCGGGTGAATTTGCGTAAAACAAGGATTAGCAAAGAATGCACCACGGCGATAAGCTTTGTACGCAGCCGTTACGTTACAGCCCATAGCATTGGTAGATAAGAAAAAGACGTTGCCATATCCACCAGTAGCCAACAATACGCAATCGCCAGCATAAGACTCGATCTCTCCCGTAATTAGATTGCGGCAAACGATCCCCTTGGCATGGCCATCCACCAAGACGAGGTCTTCCATTTCACGGCGTGGATAGATCTTTACTGAACCCTTGGAAACTTCTTTTTCAAGAGCCTGATACGCACCCAGGAGAAGCTGCTGTCCTGTCTGTCCACGAGCATAGAATGTACGTTTCAACTGAGCTCCACCAAACGAACGATTGTCAAGAAGGCCACCGTACTCACGCCCAAAAGGCACACCTTGAGCTACGCATTGGTCGATGATATTGGAAGCCACCTCAGCCAAACGATAAACGTTAGCTTCGCGTGCTCGGAAGTCGCCCCCCTTCACCGTATCGTAGAATAGACGATATATCGAGTCTCCGTCGTTCTGATAGTTTTTGGCAGCGTTAATACCCCCCTGCGCAGCAATAGAGTGCGCACGGCGCGGACTATCTTGATAACAGAAACATTTAACATTGTATCCCAGTTCTCCCAGGGTTGCCGCGGCTGAAGCGCCAGCAAGGCCTGTCCCTACGATCAGAATCGTGTATTTACGTTTATTGTTGGGGTTAATAAGCTTGGTCTCAAGCTTACATTTGGTCCACTTCTCCTGAATTGGGCCAGCGGGAATGTGAGCATCTGGCATCCAGTCGCTTATTGGAAAATCAATCATGGTCTATATGGAAGGTTGGATTTTACTGTTTATTACTTGATGATACCAAGGAGAACGGCAACAGGAACAGAAATAAACCCCAGACACACAACAGCTGCATAGCAAATAGCAAGCAAATTGTAGAATGGGCGAATCTTCTTGGAATTCAAACCCAAGGTTTGGAAAATCGATTGGACGCCATGACGCAGATGTGAAAACAACATAATCACAGCCAAAATATAGAACCCAGATACCCACACATTGCTAAATCCTTCAACAATCATCTTGTGGACATCCCACGTCTCAACACCCGCCAAAGCATGCGTTGCTTCAAACGTATACACAAAATTAGCTGGATCCAAACCAGCACGCACCGTGTATTGCAACAGGTGATAAACGAGAAATACCAGGACAGTCAATCCGGAATAAATCATGTAACGAGACGAAATTGTTGCCGCAATTGTCGACTGATACTGGTAGGGATCATTCCCTCTCGCTGCCTTGTTTTCCAGTTTCAACTGAATCGTCAAGCAAACATGGATCAGGAAAATAACGAGCAACCCAATTCGGATTCCCCACAAAGCTGCGGCCGGCATAGAATGCAAGCCGTGAGCATACGTGTTGATCAACGATGGATCTCCGTATATTAATAAATTCCCGACCAGGTGGCCGGCCAGGAACAAAACCAACGACGCTCCCGTCAACGCCACAATAATTTTGCGGCCTATCGAGGATGTCACGAATGTGCAGGCTGTCTTTACTAGTTCATTCATAGGCGCTTTGGCAAGTGCTTGAATGATGAGATACCCCTTCAATGGCTTCAAGGCAAGTCTTGAGTTGTTTTCTCCTTCAATTTTGTTGAATTTATTTGGATTCTTATCCCTCAATCCTTGCCAAGTTTGGGTTTCACTTGAAACGGCATCATAACGGCCAACCCCACCGCAACAAGGCTTGCGGCAATCGACGAAATTCCCCAAGGCAATTCGAAACAGTTCTTATCAGTCAAAAGATAACTCAAGCATACTGCCGTCAGAAAAACAGCTGGTACCGTAGCAAGCCAATGGAATTTCCCGCTACGGCGGAGGTACACAGCAATGCTCCACAGTGTGAAACAAGCAATACACTGGTTAAACCACCCAAAATACCGCCAAATCACCCCAAATTCAATTCGAGTCATGATCAAACACACCGCCAGTAGAGGGACTGCAATGTATAAACGCGGAAGCATATTTTTCTGCGGCAAATGCAGAGCATCCGCAATCATCAAACGAGCACTACGCAAAGCAGTGTCTCCCGATGTAATAGGTAACACGACAACGCCAAGAATTGCCAAAATACTCCCAATGTGACCAAGTGCGTACTGAGTCGAATCAAATACAACTTTGCCAGCATTACCGCCAGGCATCGCTTCATTCAATTCTTGGGGTGACTGATAGAAAGTCAGACCGACAGCGCACCAGATGAGAGCAATCACACCCTCTGCTACCATAGCGCCGTAAAAGATAGGTCTCCCCTGTCCTTCGCTTTTCATACATCGAGCCATCAACGGCGACTGCGTTGCATGAAACCCGCTAATTGCACCACAAGCAATAGTAATGAACAACATCGGCCAAATCGACGATCCATCCGGATGGACTCCCGACACAGAAATTGTGCAATTCGGCATAATACCGTCAAACACGAAAAAAAGAGCCATCAGCATAGACACTGCCATGAAAATCAGACAAATGGCAAAAAACGGATAAATCCTGCCAATCAATACATCAATCGGCAAAATCGTCGCCGCAAAATAGTACAGAAAAATAATGCCTGCCCACAATGGCATACTCATCCCCGTCATATTAGCCAATAGCTGTGCGGGACCAATCGCAAAGACAACTCCTACGAGAATAATCAATGCAATGCACAAATATCGGATAATTTTTCCCGCCATTTTACCCAACTCTCCATCGATCAGCTCTGGTAAACTCGCTCCATCCCTACGAAGAGACATCATCCCGGAACAATAATCATGCACAGCTCCGGCCAAAATACATCCTAATACAATCCACAACATGGCAACAGGCCCATACAACGCACCTAAAATTGCCCCATACACTGGCCCCAAACCAGCAATATTAAGTAATTGAATAAAAAATATTTTCCACCCTGGCATCACTACATAGTCTACTCCATCAGGATGATCAACCGCTGGCGTTTTCCGATTGAGGTCAGGGTCAAAAATGCGTTCAACAAATCGACCATACCCCCAATATCCAACAATCAATAAGAGCAGGCACAATACAAAATACAGAGTTCCGTTCATTTGCATGAGAGAGAGAATCCGCCTCCTACGGATAAGTTCGCCGCAGGTTAGTAGTCGCTTGTTCTCATTGCAAGACGAAAAATATAGAGTCGCCTCTAAATGTCTTTCCCCCTTCACCCCTCAAACTGTTAATATTCTATGGATTACCAACCTTCTAGTTCTGCCACACTGTTTCCTCAATCCCCTTTAATGGCATTAGTTAGCTATCTCCTAATACCTAATAATACTCGAGGATTGAAAACCACGGTTCTCCGTAAAGACTCCCCCAGCCAAACAAAAAATCAGGAGCCGGAATGATCCCTCATCCCGACTCCCTTTTTCTTCTTCTCCTTTTTGGCGTCTTCCAACTATTCGTTAGAAGTAGAACGGCACAGCAATGTATACTTCTCTACGTGCATAACAGGCTGTGCAAAAAAAACTCAACATTTCGTCACGCTATTACAAGCACTTCGAAAACCGAAGCCACTTATAGCCATAATTCCTCAATTCTGCAAGGAAATTAACACAACACACTCCCAATGTGGGTCTGTTTCAAATCCGCTGGTAAAAGCATTGTCGAAGTTTGAGGAAGAGATAGGGTACGTTGAAGAGTCCACAGGTCTTGGACTGGATTCGAGATAGAGTAGCATGAGCTGACTCGATCTTGTCCTTGTTGACTCCATAGCGAAAGGAGTTAACCACCTCATTGAGGTTCTTGAGAAACCCTTGGGTCATTCGCAGCCACTTGCTCAACCGCCATTGTCCTGCACTGGGATTGAGCGCATGCCAGATCTCGCGAAACTCTTCTTTAAGCACATAACTAGCTGATATGTTCTTGTTGAACCCAAGAAGAAGGAAGCGTTTGCAAGAAAGACAAAAGCCTTGGGGGGCTTGGCACTTAATGAAGAGAGGTTGAGAAGAAACAGGTAGATCTTGTCAATCAATATCACGATATGAATGGATGATGATCTTTTTATGACACTTGGAGATAAAAACACATCGTTGATCAACTCTAAGCTCGACTAAATGAAATGTTTCTTGTTGAGTAGATTTGTTAACGATCCAACCTTTGTATTGACACAAGTAGTTGAACATAATAAGCTTGTAACAGGTATTACAAGCCACTACAAGGGTTAGATCCCCTAGGGGGAGTCATACTCATAGTCCTTGACGCAACCAACGGATTTGAAACAGACCCCGAAAAATATTGGCAATTATTGGGAAAGATAGCCGCGTTCTTTCATAGCATTTACTATCAATCGGCAGGTTCCTTCGACACCATATCGGCACGTATTGAGTGTTATGTCATAGAGCAAAGAATCTCCAAAATCGTGACCTGTATAATATTTGCAATGATTGTAACGCCTAGAATCCATAATTTGGAGTTTTTTTCCAGCTTGGTCAGCAGGAATGTGATAATTGGTAACCATGCGATCCAGCCGCGCTGAGACATCGGCATGTAAAAACACGCTGAATAAATTCGGGCGGTTTTTAAGAACAAAGTTGGCAAGTCGCCCCACAATCACACACGGTTCTCTAGCCGCGATGTCACGAATCACGTAGCTTTGACTAAGAAAAACAGCATCTGCCGGTGGCATTTCATTTGGCAAATAGGCAAAATTTTGCGCATAAAGTAAGTACAAAAATCGATTAGCCAGCTGTTGCCCGTATTTTTGGACAACCTTTGGGGATAATCCACTTTGTTCAGCAGCTAGACGAATGAGTTCCGAATCGTAAAAACGAATACCAAGTTGTTCTGCCAGGAGTTTACCAATTTCATGTCCGCCAGATCCATATTCACGGTCGATAGAAATGATCAAAGGACAATTAGGATCATAAACTGGCGACTTAGGCTGAAGGGAAACCGGGAGAGGTTCGGGGGAAAAACGAGCAATAATCTTATCGATCCACACACTGTGGCGGTTATAAAAACGGACAAACAACCCCACCAATACAGCCGCAATGACTGTACCTTCTCTTACCCCTATCACCTCTCCAAAGAAACACAGAGAACAAACCACACCCAGTAAAACAAAACAACAATCGATACCTGTTTTAATCGCTCCAAAATCCCATGGTTTCAACTTCATTACAGCCAAATTCAAACCTTCAGCAGCCAAAAAGAAGAGGTTGGCTTTCACCTGCAAAAACACCCCAAACCCCATAACGCCGCAACTTGCCAGACACAATACCAACTTAACCCAATAAACGTTCGGTGCCAAAGAGCTACACATCCACATGGCCAAATCTATGAACAACCCAAATACCATACCGGCAGGCAACTGCGTCAACATTGATAGACGGAACTGACTACGCAACAGCAGAAATTGGATTAAAATAATGCCAACGTGATAAATGATCGTATACGTACCTATCGTTAATGGTCCCCAAAGGCTGAAAACGTATGGAGTACATGAAATCGGAGAAATTCCCAAATCCGCCTTCACGGAAAAAGCAATTCCCAAAGCCATAAAAAACAATCCGACAGTCAAAACGAGGCCGCGAATGGCATATTCGCCGCAAGTTCTCCCCAAAAGGCTTCCTTCCATTCTACAACTAAACCTCTTCAAAAAACAATCATTTGTCAAGTATATGGCCAGGCATGGCCGCTCTGCATGCTTGCATAGCTCGATTCTGAGAATAATATAGGAGACATGAACCAAAAGATTGATGTTCTAAATCGGGATTTTCCCGAAGCTCGAGCTCGTTTATTAGATTTAGCTGCGTTCTTAGATCGTGTCGAACGAACTGAAGGAACAGCTGATTTCCGTTGGGAAGCTCTCCAGCAAACTCTTCCTTTGTTGTTAGAACAAGGTTCGGAGCGTACTCGCCATATTCTGGAGTTGTTATCATGGCCGGGAGATACCCCCATGACCTGTCCTAAAGGTAATACTGCCTGCGGCGCAGCTCCTCGAACCTCCAGCACCTGTTCTCTCCAATGAACTTTATAGAACCACACGCCCATTTCGTCTGTCGCTCAACTGATGATTACCAAGCCATGGCTATGGCCGGTTGTCTCATCATAGGAGAACCCTCCTTCTGGGCTGGATACGATCGTTGTTCGTCGGCAGGATTCCGGGATTATTTTACACAACTAACCGAATACGAACCACGCCGAGCCGCTCGATTCGGTATCAAGCATTATTGCTGGATTTGCGTCAATCCTAAAGAAGCCGAGAATGTCCCCTTCGCCCGTAAAGTCATGGAACTAATTCCAGAATTCCTGGACAAGCCTAACGTCTTGGGTATCGGCGAAATCGGACTCAATCGTAACACTCCTAACGAGATTGAAATTCTGGAAGCGCATATCGACTTGGCTGTGAAAACCAACCAACTCGTTCTCGTCCATACCCCTCACATGGAAGATAAGCTCAAAGGAACACGCATCATTCTCTCCGCATTGAAAAACAGACCCGAGTTGGGACCAGATCGAGTCCTCATTGACCATTGCGAAGAACATACTTTGCCCATTGTGAGAGATTCCGGTTACTGGGCCGGTTTAACTATCTACCCCACTACCAAACTAACGCCTGCAAGGGCCGCTGATTTGCTCGAAGTTTATGGACGTGAACGCATTTGGGTCAATTCGGCCTGCGACTGGGGAGTATCGGATCCATTGGCTATCCCCAAACTCGCGATGGAACTCCGCCATCGTGGTTGGTCTCAGCAGGAAATCGAGCACGTCCTTTTAGAGAATCCTACCCAATTTATGAGCGGTTCCTCACATTTCCAATCTATGTAAACGCAGTCAAAAACTTAGTTACCGTCCTCATCGATTCGCAGATTGAGGACGGTATGAAAGATTGCCAAATAAATGTAATCCGTTAGGCTGGCGGCATGTGGACATGGATTGTCGAACACCACCAGGATATTCTCAAAGTTATTCGGGCTGTTGTTGAAATTCTCATCTTATGGGCAATTGCATTTTATGTTTACAAAGCACTGCACAACACCAAAGTCACCAGAGTAGTTGTAGCAATCGCTATTGCCATTGTTGCAATAGGTGCTATTTCTCTATTATTACGCCTTGACGTACTTTTTTCGTTATTGATCAAAATTTTCACGCCTAGCATTGCCATTGCATTGGCAATTGTATGCCAGCCTGAGTTACGTGAGGTTTTAGCTCATATCATGGAACAAATTAACGAAAACCGATGGTTATCGCGTTTTTTCTCCCCCTCTAAAGTTGACGACGAGGTGACAAATGTTTTTTGCCAAGCCATTGAAAAATTGGCGAACAAGCGCATAGGCGCTTTGTTTGCTTTTGAACGTAGAGACAACTTAGGAGCTATCGCTGATACTGGTGTTAAACTGGATTCTCAATTTTCTGATGCACTTGCATTGACTCTTTTCAATACTAGGACACCATTACATGATGGAGGTCTCGTCATTGCCAACAACCGCATCGTTGCAGCTGGCTGTATTTTCCCTGTTTCCAAACAGGAACTACCAGACCGTACACTAGGGTTACGCCATCGCGCTGGCCTCGGCATCACGGAAACTTCTGATTGCATAGCAGTTATCGTCTCTGAAGAAACGGGATGCATCGCATTGGCTTATAGCGGTAAATTAGAACGCAACTTAAATGTCAATATGCTCAAAAATCGCTTAGGTAATTTCCTTTCGCCTTACAATGATAGTTCACAAGAACATGAGGATTCCCTATCGTCCACACGCCCGCCATTCAAAGAAAAATTCCAATCGCTTCATCAAGCATGGAGGACTAGAATCAAAAAATATGTAACCGAACAATGGCAGGCCAAATTGATTTGCTTCGTTCTTGCGTTTACTGTGTGGTTTGTTGTTGATCAATCATTTGTCAATAATTCTGATCTGCAGCAAGAAATACGTCGTTCTCATCCATAAATTCTCCATTTGTAACCAATATTTGATTTATGCGCAATTTTATTGTTACAGGAACTGATACCGATGCGGGAAAAACCTACGTAAGTTGTCTCATTATTCGTGCTCTAAGAGGCAAAGGGGTTGATATTGTTGGATTCAAGCCTGTCGCTTGCGGCAGTCGAGAAGATCCTCGGCAACTCCGCGAAGCTTCTGAGCTACAGAAGTTGACTCTTGATCGAATCAATCCAGTCTACCTCAAAAATGCTACCTCTCCCTGTGTTGCTGCTCGTCTTGAAAACACGACAATCGATTTTGAAATCATCCAGTCGGCCTATCAGCAACTTGCTCAAGAGCACGAATATGTGCTAGTAGAAGGTGTCGGTGGATGGGAAGTTCCTATGGCACCAGGCTTCAACTTCAGCCATTATGCCCAACAGCTCAATCTTCCCATCGTTCTCGTCGTTAACAACAAATTAGGAGTTCTCAATCATGCAGTACTAACCATCAACGCCATTAAGGCTACTGGGCTTCACTGCGCGGGTATCGTCTTTAACAACGTTCAGGACGAATGGGATACGGCGAGCATCACCAATCGCGCTATGCTTCAAGAAATGGTCGATGTTCCCATTCTCGATGAACTTATTCATGGCCAAGATTATATCAACGTCGATCCTCTCATTAACGCTTTGTCTTAATATCGTCCATTTGTACGATGCGTTCACTTCCTCAAGCCACGAATCGTTCTTGACGATCATACGCATCAATCGCACGTTCTCCACGTATTTTCACCGATTCATTCATTTATGCCTTCCCTGCTCTATCAGTATGGCCAAACTCCCGAAGAACGCGTTCTCCGGGCACTTGATTCAATCCACCGCAAGAGCGGAGTTCTCCTTGTCGACGATGAAGATCGCGAAAACGAAGGTGATCTCATTTTTGCGGCAGATTATATGACGGTTCCTCAAATGGCACAGATGATTCGCCATTGCAGCGGCATCGTCTGTCTCTGTCTTACCGAAGACAAGGCAGACTCTCTACAACTCCCGCTCATGGTCTCGCATAACACGAGCCGCTATGGTACAGCCTTTACTGTCACTATTGAGGCTACCCAAGGAGTCACTACAGGTGTTTCCGCCGCCGACCGTATCACCACGATTAAGGCGGCGATACGCGAAGGAGCCAAGCCTGAAGACCTTTCGCATCCAGGGCATGTCTTTCCTCTTCGAGCCAAAAACGGCGGAGTTCTCGAACGTCCCGGCCACACCGAAGGCTCAGTCGATCTCGCGCGGCTCGCGGGTTGTTCTCCGGCCGGCGTTCTCTGCGAATTAACTAACGACGACGGCACTATGGCTCGCCTCCCTGAAGTCGTTCGTTTCGCGCAACAATTTGACTACCCTGTCGTCTCTATCGCCGATATTATTGCCTACCGGTCAAGCTCACAAGGTTAAAACTCATCTCTTCATTTCGGCTTTCTCCTTGGAGTCCTGAAGGAACATTATGGGGTATTTTTTGTTTTTAGTTGAGCAGCCTTTTCTAACATCTGGATCATATGTTGTTTACGAGTTTTACGGGCCAATTCGAGAGGGGTTGATCCATCTGGGAGTTTTATGTTGACCTCAGCGCCATGTTCTAGGAGGAGGCAAACTGCTTCTTCATTGCCAAATTTCACGGCATTGCTCAGCGGGGTCCCAATCAGAGATTCATCAGTTGCTTCAGGCGATTGACAGAAGGCATTCACATCTGCTCCTGCTTTCAACAATGATTGAACGATAACGGGATTCCCCTGAACACTAGCAACAATGAGAGCAGTCAAACCATTTTTGTCCTTTTTATCAACCTGTGCACCAGCTTGAAGCAGGCAATCGATCAATTCTGAGTTGTCATTCATAGCCGCCTGCATCAGCGCGGTAACTCCTATTTCATCCTGATCATTCGGATCTGCTCCGTGTTTTAGCAACAAATCCACGACCTCAATAGATTGGTTTCCTGACACTGCAAACAATAATGCCGTACTGCCGCCAGCCACCTTTGCTTTGACATCGGCTCCTGACTTCAACAAAAGTTTAACAATGTCCAAGTGTCCCCCATATGCAGCTTTCATCAAAGACGTTCCCTGGGTTGAACTGTTGTCTAATTTGACATCGGCGCCTGCTTTCAACAATTTTTCTACTACTTCCAGGCTACCGCTATCGGCCGCATACGTCAAAGCGGTTGCTCCAGCTTGATCCTTCAAATTAACCTCGGCGCCAGCTTGCAACAATATTCCGACTGCTTCAGAGCTTCCAGCCATAGCTGCCGCCATCAAGGGAGAACCTGCTTCCGATTGGTCGTTCGCTTTGATATCGGCGCCTTCGTCTAACAACCTCTTGATCGTCTGGACATTTCCGCTTTGGGACGCTGCGATCAGCGGTGTCATTCCATTCGCAAGGGTAGCTTTTACATCAGCCCCGGATTTTAATAGAAGTTCGACAACTTTCAAATTACCATGTCCAGCTGCCGCAATCAATGCTTTCACTGTTTTCCCTGCATTGACATCAACCCCGGCTTTTAAGCATCTTTCAACTATGGATTGGCAATTACCCAAAGCTGCTGCAGACAAAACGGTATTGCCAGTTCCGGGACTCTTTTCGCGCACATCGGCTCCTGCTTTCAATAAAACCTCCGCGACTTCTTCGTTACCAGCCATGGCAGCATACATCAATGCCGACACTCCGTTATCATCATACCCTTGCACCTTCGCTCCGGCATTCAACAACAACTGAACCAATTCGACATCCCCTAGGGTCGCAGCCGCCATCAACGGCGTCGTACCGTCTTTGCCTCGTTTCCCGTTAACATTTGCTCCATCGCGAATCATCTCCTGAACACTGTTGACTTGCGCGTCGCCCGACAACAACCAATTGGTCAAACCTCCATCTGAATCCATCGTTTCTTCTGTTCCCAAGACTATTCCACACATTGCAAACCCTAGCGAAAATAAAGCCCAAGGCCTTACCACTCTATGTCGTAATACCATCTTCATCATTGCCCTACCCTATACCACGCCACATTTCATGTCGATATGGATTTTGAGGCAGTTCCAGACAAATTCCTCGAAATAATTAATGGGATTAATCCAAGATTCTATACTGAGAGGGAGAGCTGCCTGTCATTTTTTTAAACCAGCGACTGAAATGTTGGGGATATTGGAACCCGAGGCCATATGAAATCTCGCTAATTGTTTTGTCGGTATTGAGCATCTGTTCTTCTACAATCTCCAACATTTTTTGCTGGATGTGTTTCGAGGCCGACTCCCCTGTTTCCTTCTTTAAGAGATCACTCAGATAATTGGAGGAAAATCCTAACTGATCTGCACAATATTGCACGGTTGGGGTCCCATCTCGAGCAGGTAGATCTGACTGAAAATAATCGTTCAATAACTTTTCAAAACGCGCCAATACATCGCAATTAATATTTTCTCGTGTGATAAATTGACGGTCATAAAAGCGTTCACAATAGTCAAGAAGTAATTTGATGTTATCAGCAACAATGGGTCTGTTTCAAATCCGCTGGTAAAAGCATTGTCGAAGTTTGAGGAAGAGATAGGGTACGTTGAAGAGTCCACAGGTCTTGGATTGGATCCGAGATAG
>CASFPZ010000046.1 GCA_949296365.1 uncultured Akkermansia sp.
TGCTTTATCGAAATAGATGGAGTGTTGAATTGTTCTTCAAATGGATCAAACAGCACCTCAAGATTAAGAAGTTTTGGGGAACATCAGAAAATGCGGTTCGCATCCAAATCTATTGTGCCATAATCACTTACTGCTTGGTGGCAATAGTGCAACATGATATGAAATTGGAGCGTAGCACCTATGAAGTTCTTCAAATTCTCGGAATCTCGCTAACTGACAAAACACAGCTTCGTGATTTATTCGACAAATCGAATTTCAAAAATGCCAAAGACCTATATGGTGCAAGTGAACCGAATTTATTTAATTTTTAACCTTGTCCATTTTTAGTGGACAGTAGTGATTTTCAATTACAGTTCAGCCGCGCTAGCGACTCCAATCAGGTTGCTAGTGCGGCTGAACAAATTTTGCCCCAGAGGACGAAGATCGTTCATCTACACACAGGAGGAACCGTGCGCCTACTAGAGCAGATAGGGTTGCGGAAGGGTTTTTACCAAAAGAGGATAGCGCAAAGCAAAACAATAGCGCCATAAACAACTCCAGCCCAACAGAAAATATTCCAACGTTTGGTAGAGGCCGTCAGCCAATTGACCATGTCGCGGTACAAATACGGTTTGCCAACCCAGAAAAGGCACAGGAAAATGACGACATAGCCCCACAGTGGGATCAGAAGCCTCGTGAGAGGTTCTTCTAGAAAAGCCGCCGTCATGAAAGGAGCAACAGCAAGAAGGCCGAGCATACCCAATGCCCGAGGGAATAAGAGTTCCTTTACGTAAATCGACATCAAGAAGAAAAATGCTGGGCACGCCAACTGGAGGATTGTTCTCATTCGTTCGAATTCCGAGAGATCGACTCGGAGTCGGCTAAGAGGGCCCAGGTTATCAGGGCCAACCAAGAGGAAAAACCAGATGAGGGCAATACCCAACGTCACCTGAGCCAGGGGGGTATTGCGAGGAGATTTCCGAATAAACTCCATCATCCACGTGCGCTTCCACAACGCTATAAGGTGGCCCAACAACAAACCAGCACCAAGGACATAGCCGGCAACAGACAAAGGGATCAATTGATACGCGTGGAGCGAAAGACTATTCATGTCGAAACAACCCTAATGATTCCATGTCTCCCGTAAAGCAGAAACTGAAGGCCCCAGTTAACTTCATGACATGGACACAAGCCAAACCCGCCCTTGGAAGTTCCAACGGCGGGTTTGGGACAAACTGATCATATGAAGGAAGGGCTCTTCTTTACCAGAAGATCACATAGAGAGCAATTGTCATGATCACCACGGCAATTGCGAAGCCCTTGGCCTTCGTCGAAGATTCCATGCTCACGGCGTTACGGTCGGCCAACACGATCGGTTCAGCGCCTTTAGCTGCATTGATCCAAGTCAAGACAGCGCCGACGAGAGCCACAATGGCAAACGAAATCGACATACGAGTAAGGAATGGAATTTCATTGCCATATGATAGGTGGAGCGCACCGAAAACGACCATGTTGATAGCAATGCCAAGCCAGCCAAAAATGCGCGGGCATTTCGGGACAAAGAACCCGAACAAGAACACGCACAAAGCGCCTGGGCTCAAATACCCTTGGAATTCCTGGATGAAGGTAAAGATACCACCGAAGGCCGGGTCATCCAGCTGCGGGGCAATCAATACGGAGATCAGGACGCAAATCAATACGCCAATTTTACCGACAAACACCAACTCCGACGAAGAAGCATCTTTACGGAATTTATTGTAAATATCCATCGTCAGGATCGTCGAGGCCGAGTTGAGCATAGAAGCCAAGGACGACACAACAGCGCCGAACAGAGCAGCCAACACAAACCAGGTAAGGCCCGTGCCAGGCATCAATCGCTTCAACAAGACCGGGAAGGCCGCGTCATAATCGTATCCATCGATTTTGGTGGAAGGTTCCATTCCCTGAGCCTTAGCCGTTTCAATGAACAAGTTGTTAGCTTCGGCGACAGGTTTAATCAATTCGATGCGCTGAGCTTTGGTTGTAGTCACATCATTAATATCGGTTTCCAACTTTTGCCAGGCCTCTGTGAGGTTGATCGTTGAACCGTCTGCCAAGACCACTTTAGCAGGATCTATTTTGACAAGCTTAGCATTGTTGAAAATGTATTTTTCGACTTCATCAATTCGCTGTTGTTCTCCAGGTTTCAAGGCCATCAAAACACTTGGATCCAGGTTAATGACCGTCGTTTCGACAGCTTGGTGAGCCTGCAACTCGGCAATAACCTTTTCCTGTTTGCTGTAAGCGCCATTACGCAGATCGTCCTGGAAGAGGTTGTAAGCCAGAATGCCCGGGATCACCACAATAAATGGGATGATGAGTTTGAGGAATGCGGCAAAGATAATGCCCATCTGGCCTTCAGCGAGAGACTTGGAAGCTAGGGTTCTCTGCATGATGTATTGGTTCAATCCCCAATAGAAGAAATTTGGGATCCACAAACCCAGGCAGAGAGCAGTCCACGGCAGAGCCGAATCACTAGCAGGGCGCACCATATGGAATTTGCCGCCAGCGCCGTTCACGCCATCGGCAGCTGCACCGGAATTCAACGAGATGAAGCGATCGACAGCCGAGGCATTCTGCAACGAATCTACCGTAGCATTTGAAGTAGCCGAAGCCGATTCGATCAAGACCTTGGGATCAGCCTCGCCAATAGCCTGGACAACCAGCCAAGCCACCACGCCACCCCCTAAAATGAGGCCAGCGCCCCAAATCAAGTCCGTCCACGCGCAAGCTTTCAACCCGCCCACGTACACGTACACAGCCGCACAAAGGGCGATAATGATACATCCCACAGTCACATTACCGAAATCAATAATACCCCACAGAGAATACCCAGCGAAATACACAGTAATTACTTTCGCTCCGGCAAAGATAACGCCAGCCGTAGGCACGCCGACGAGGATCAGCAACGTACACACAGCCATCAGGGAACGAGCGCGCACATCATACCGGTATTCCAAAAATTCTGGGATCGTGTAAACGCCGCCCTTCAACAATTTGGGCAGGAAGCAGAAAGCGACCACCACCAGCGTAATCGACGCTAACCACTCGTACGACGCAATGGCCATACCCAGCCAATTGGCCGCTTGGCCCGACATGCCGACGAATTGTTCGGCAGAGATATTGGCGGCAATCAGAGAGAAACCGACGAGCCACCACGTCAATCCGCGGCCAGCCAGGAAGTAATCGGAAGCCTTCTTTTCTCCGTCCTCGTCGTTTTCTTGTTGAGGATCGCGGCTTTTCCAGATACCCAGGAAAATGACGCCGACGACAACGACGCAAAATAAGACAGCTTCCCATACAGCCAAGGGAGCCACATCCGAGGCGCCGCCATCTTGGGCAGCCCAAGCCGAGCTGACACCCAGCAGGGCAGCAGCCCCTAACATGAGTAATTTTTTCATAGTTGTATCAACAGAATTAGGATCAACCAAACCAGGACTATTAGGCTTGGTACAATACTTTGGCACCAGCGCCAGGTCTTGTAATCAGATAAGCAGTGTCAATGCCAATTTCCTGGCGATAAGCTTCAAGAAGTTCGCTAGCGACTTTGTCGACGTCTTCCGTCTTCACCAAGGCCACAATGCAACCGCCGAATCCACCGCCCGTCATGCGAGCACCGTAAACCGATGAGGCCGATGGGATACGGTCGCACAGAGAAACCAATGTATCCACTTCCGCACAGGAAACTTCATAGTCGTCGCGCAACGACGCATGGCTACCGCGCATAGCCGCGCCAGCCTTATCCCAGTCGCGCATGCGCAGGGCCTGGGCAAAATCTTCAACGCGAGCATTTTCGCCAATGACGTGGCGAGCGCGGCGATAGCGAACATCGCCAAGTTGAGCCTTGGCATTTTCAAGCATGTCCAGCGAAGCCTCGCGCAATGTCGCCACCCCCATGATCTTGGCAGACTCTTCACACTGAGTGCGGCGCTGAGCATAAGCGCCATCAGCCAACGAGTGATGCACGGCACTATCAAACACGAGGACAGACACCGATGGATCGTCCATCGGGATCAATTCATAAGACAAACTAGCGCAATCCAGCTTCAAGGCGTGCCCTTCGCGGCCATTAGCCGAAATAAACTGATCCATAATCCCACAAGGGACATTTACAAATTCATGTTCGACAGACTGGCCAATGAGGGCGACTTCCGTCGGGGCGATCTGCACACCAGCATAAGCAGCTAAGGCCATGCACACCGAGACCTCAAGAGCAGCGCTGGAAGAGAGGCCGCTACCGCGGGGGACATTACTGTCGATCAACATATCGACAGGGCCAACGTGAATACCCCGGCGTTCCAAATGAGCCAGAACCCCTCGGACATAGTTCGACCAGAACGGTTCGCCGACAGACAATGCTTCTTCGACGGGAATTTCGTAAATTTGATCTCCTAAAGAACCGCAAAAACGATGCTTACCCGTAGGAGATTGGGCCACAGCCACAACAGTGTGTTTTTCCAGAGCCATGGGCATCACAAACCCATTGTTGTAGTCGGTATGGTCACCAATTAAATTCACTCGTCCAGGCGCAGCAGCAATGTGTGTTGGTTCGTGCCCGAAGTACTCGACAAAATACGGTGTGATCGTTTCAACCGTTATCTCGCGTTTCACCAAATCCATAGTAGGTTTAATCTCTGCCCGAATTTGGGCTGCACCTCAAGGATAAAGTTTCCATCATGCCCTTCATTTTGCCTTTTCGCCCCAAAAAAATGTCCTACCCCGTGTATTGGGGCAGGACTATATCTTCAAAAATGTTTTTTAGAGCATTATTTTTTCAACTCAGGAGCTGGGGCTTCCTGAGCCGGTTTGGCGGCCTCTTGACCCTCAGGCTTGGGAGCTTCTGGAGCACTTTGAGGCTGTTGTTCTTGCTGCTGTTTCATGAGTTCCTGAATTTGTTCAGGAGACAACTGCATGGGAGCATTCGACGTCTTAGGCGTTTCCCTGATATCGAGCAATTCGATTTCAAAAATCAACAGCTGGTTCGGGCCAAATGGGCTACCAGGGCGGACATTTTCACCATACCCGAGTTCCGAGGGGACAAAGACTTTCCACTTGGAACCGACCGGCATAATCTTGAGGGCTTCTTCGAACCCAGGGATGACCTGAAGCGGGAACTCGACAGGTTCCTGGCTTTGGTCAAACACTTTGCCGTTTTCCAAAGTTCCCTTGTAGTTTACCTTAAACAAGGGTTCTTTGTAATCCTTTTCGTTGTAAACCTTGCCTTTGCCTTCAGTTAAAATCTGGTATTGGAGACCGCTCTTGGTCGTTACAATGCCAGGTTTTTTGCCATTTGCTTCCATGAACTTCTTGCTAGCGGCCAAGTTGGCAGCACCCAACTCCTTAACACGTTGTTCAATTACAGTTTGGAACTGCATTAAAACCGGCTGCATCTTGTCCATGATCTCTTGCGGATTCAAATCTTGATTGGTCATGGATTCCCGCACACCGTTCATAAAAGCGTCCATGTCGATATCGTCCATGGTCACCGTAGGAATGCTTTTGAGTCCCAAGCCAGACTGTATTCCCAAGAAACGGCTGATTTCCTTTTTCAGTTGAGCGGGGTCAAGTTTTGCTGCGGCGGGTTGCTGCGACTGAGGAGCTGGCGGCGTCGGTTGGTTTTGAGCAACGGCAAATCCAGCTGTCATTGCTGCTGCTGCGATCAACGATAAGGTAGGTCTCATGTTCATTGTATCAATTCGTTGAGAATATGAAGTTGGATTCCGTTACCACAATTTTTGTTCAACTGGCAAGCTCAGAGACAGTAATCGACGTCATGGCCAAGATTTCTTCATTTCCTCTAAGGCTTTGACAATCATAGCGGGGTAAAGGATATGTTCCTGGATTTGGATTCTGGCATGCAAGGATTCAGGAGTGTCATCAGGTAAGACAGGAACCTTGGCTTGGCCCAGAACAGGGCCAGTATCCATACCAGCATCGACATAATGCACTGTACATCCACTTTCTTGAGCGCCAGCGCGAACAGCCTGAGCCCAGGCCTCAAGCCCCGGGAAGGACGGCAAGAGAGAGGGGTGAATATTGACAATACGCCTTGGAAAAGCCGTCAACAACGGTTTTCGAACTAAGCGCATAAAACCAGCCAAGCAGACAAGGTCAACCTCGTAGTCAATCAGGATTTCGGCTGTTTCCTGTTGAGCCTCGTCGGGGAATTTGCTTTTGAATCCACGGCAATCGATAATTTTCGCGGGGATATTTCTAGCCCGGGCCCGATCCAGAATGCGAGCAGCAGGGTTGTCAGAGAGGACCACGACCACCTGAGCCTTCAGGGAGCCAGAGTCAATGGCATCCAGGATAGCCTGGCAATTTGTACCAGATCCCGAACCTAAAATTCCCAATCGGGGCAATGCATTCATCATGGAGAAATTAATCTTGTTGCCTGATTGTGGCAAGCCTGCGCCTTGACAATGCCGGGATTTCGCAGTCATTTGAAAGGCAGCATGAAAGACGAACGATTCAACCGACTTGCCGACCAGATTGTCAATTATTCTTTGCGCATCGGCAAAGGTGAGCACGTGTTAATTGAACTTACGCAAATTCCGGACGAAATGGGCATTGCTCTGATTCGCGCAGTACGCCAGGCAGGAGCCTCGCCCTTCCTGCGGCTTAACCGCCCGCGCTTGCAACGCGAGATGTACGCAGGGGCCACAGATGCGCAGTATGAACTGATCAGCCGACATCTCATGGCGGAAATGGAAGATATGCAGGCATACATTTCCCTACGCGGCGACATGAACGCATTCGAACAGTCGTCCGTTCCATCTCAGTCCATGGCCATCGCGATGAAACACCTCAACCCAGTCATTCAGCAACGGGTTCGGCACACGCGATGGTGCGTGTTGCGTTGGCCAACAGAAGGCATGGCACAGCAAGCCGGCATGAGCACCAGCGACTTTGAGGATTTTTACTTCCAGACATGCCTTCTGGATTACCGAGCACTAGCGCCAGCCATGGAACAATTGGCCAATCTCATGAGATCGACCGATCGGGTTCGGATCACAGGTCCCGGCACTGAGCTCGAATTTTCCATCAAAGGGATTCCAGTATTGCCCTGTGCAGGCGAATGCAACCTTCCAGACGGAGAAGTTTACACCGCACCCGTCAAAACGAGCCTCAACGGCGTCATCCAATACAACACGCCTACAGTATATCAGGGAATCCCGTTCGAATCGATCCGCTTCAAGATCCAGGACGGCAAGATCGTCGAAGCCGAGGCGGGGGCCAAAACCGCCGCATTGAACAAAATCCTCGATTCGGATCCCGGCGCTCGCTACTTTGGCGAATTTGCTCTAGGCGTCAATCCCTACGTTCGCAAGGCCATGTGCAACATTTTGTTTGATGAGAAGATAGCGGGATCCTTCCACCTGACACCCGGACAAGCTTACGATACTGCCTACAATGGCAACGATTCGCAAATCCACTGGGATCTCGTTTGCATTCAGACAGAAGCTTTTGGAGGCGGAGAAATTTATTTCGACGGTCGACTTGTCCGCCGCAACGGACTCTTTGTCGATCCCGAGCTAGCCATGCTCAACCCGGCAGAAGCCTGATTAGGTTCCATTTCCAGCCAGCTGTCGAGCTTATTTTCTGGGGGGAAGAGGATAAGCTTGCAGTTGGCTTGGCAGCAGATGAATGCGTCATGCCATCGAGACCGGACGTAATCTTTTTTGGACAAACCCCGTCAATTGCACTATGGAACAAGCAGGATGAACGCATGCTTGAGACGATTGCCAGCGCTATCGGTTTTGATAGGGATCTCGATAGCAGCCGCCGAGGACACAGATCCTTTGCCTCCCTCACAGCAAGAAGTCGTCTATGCCGATTTTAAGATACCAGACGGCAAGACCGTGCCCCCGTTTCAGAAGTTAGATGCAGGACGAATCGGCATTGGAAAGGTCATCGTCGACCCCTCGCACAAGCAAATCATCATACCAGCACTCGTCAACCGCAAGGAAGGCATCATTGAATACATTCTCAGCCTCCCAAATGGCAAATTACACGAAGCGTTACTAGTAACCGATGCCGACCCGCTCCACATGAGCGTCGGTTTACAACTTCTAGGATTCAAGGATTTTGGTGGATTTTTCCCTCCGTTGCAAGAAGAGGATTCGTTTTTTACACCACCCACCCCGCAAGACTATGCCCATGCGCGGGTACATTTGACACTGCGTTGGGAACGCAACGGGAAGCAGCAACAATCCGATTTGACTGATCTACTTGTCAATGCGCAATCGAAAGAGCCCTTAAAAACCGACCAATGGGTTTATACCAATTCGTTTTTTTATCGGCAGGCATACCAAGGAAGTTTGTGTGGCAACCCAATTGCCATTTTTGCCGACCGCGCAGCTACGATCAATTATGCAGGCGACTTCAACGACGGCGATAATGAGCACGGTTGGATCGTCCGGACCGAACATCCCCTGCAAATTGGAGATGCCGTTGAAGTAGTCATTTCGCCGGAGACCAGCCAACCCGTTACGCCCTCGCGACCCACAATTCCCGTGCTACCATCACCATGAAAACCCCAGTATTAACACTTCTATGTCTACTGGCAGGGTTTGTTTCTCTGCCCGTTGCAGCCCAATCCCCGCAAGACGAATGGTTATCCAGCGAAGCAGCCCGCTACGCTTCTATCCGCCAAGAGATTTTCCATGCAATCCACAAAGGCAACTCCTATTTGAAATCGAAACAGGCGACCGACGGCACTTGGGGCGAGGCAGCCTACCCGGCTATGACAGCCCTCCCAGTCACCGCCGCTATGCGTGCGCCAGGCCAAATTGGAAAACCAATACCAGACTATCTCAAGAAAAGTTACGAATTCATTTTGAATTCGCAGAAGGAAGACGGCAGCATCTTCAACATGGGTTTAGCCTCCTACAACACTTCTGTTTGCATGATGGCCTTACTAGCAGCAGGCAATCCGGCCTACGATCAGCCCCTGCTCAAAGCACGAGCCTTCTTGATCAAGCAACAAGAACACTTTGCCCCCGACAGTCCCTATTACGGTGGCATAGGCTATGGCGGCGCCGATGGACCGCCCATTGCTGATCTCTCCAATACTTCTATGGCGCTCGAAGCAATCTACTACTCCCGCCATCTCGCCCAAGACGGCCGATACGGCCCCCAACCAGAACTCAACTGGGAAGCAGCCGCCGCTTTTGTCGCACGTTGCCAGCAAGACCCGGCCAAGACGCAAGATCTAACGCAAGCAGGCGGGTTTATGTATCGTCCGGCGGGGAGTACGCCACAAGCAGGAGCCGGACGCCGCCGCGGGTCAAAGCCAGGAATACGAAACGGCGGCCAGAGCGGCCCCGCAACAAAGCGCAATCGCGACGAAGGCTACGGGAGAGGACGTCAACAAGCGACAGCATCAGCAGCAGCCTACGGAAGCATGACCTATGCGGGAATGCAGTCGCTCATTTACGCCAACCTTGGCAAGAACGACCAACGAGTCCAGGCGGCGTTGCGCTGGATGGCCAACAATTACACAGTCGAGGAAAATCCGGGCATGGGAGACCAAGGGCTTTATTACTATTACCAGGCAATAGCCAAAGCACTGAATGCCGCCCAGATCGACATGCTTAACCTGGCAGACGGGACGCAAGCCGATTGGCGTTACGATTTGGCCGACAAGTTGCTCAGCCTTCAGAAAGCCGATGGATCGTGGGTCAACACCAACAACCGCTGGTGGGAAGCCGACCCCATCATCGTCACGTCGTATACTATTCTTGCTCTCGAGCAAATCTACAATTCCATCCTCATCCCGAAGTAAGATTGTCCGGGCTATCGGCACGGAACCGAGCCACAGGGAAATCACGGATTTTCCTTGCTCATATACTCCATGCATGACAGCATGCATCGCACATGAGCACACGTGGCAAAAGAAACAAAATCCAGATTTGCGAATGCGGAGAGAGCATTTCAGAGGAAGTCTGGAAATGGGTTATCGACGACTCGCAAAAAGCTTTGGAAAAGGAACCAGCCATGCAAGGGCTGCTTCGCGACGTTTGTTTGTCTCGTTCATGTTTAGCGGAAGCCATTGTAGCACGGCTAGCGCGCAAATTGTCTCGGCGCGACATGTCACGCGAAGACCTCGAGCCCGTCATTCGCGAAGCCCTCAATGCCAACCCGTGCATTATTGAATGCATGGCTAGGGATCTAGTAGCCATAGCGGATCGCGATCCGGCCTGCCATTCGCCACTGGAGCCCTTGTTATTTTTCAAAGGGTTTCATGCCATTTCGACTTACCGGATAGCACACTGGCTGTGGCAGCAGAAGCGCTACATGCTAGCGCTGCAATTTCAAAGCGTTTCCAGCGAGGTATTTGGGGTAGACATTCATCCAGCCGCGCAAATTGGCTCAGGCATCCTTCTCGACCATGCGACAGGATTTGTCGTCGGCGAAACAGCTATCATCCGCAATAATGTCTCCATCCTCCACGAAGTCACCCTGGGTGGAACCGGCAAAGAGGACGGAGCCCGCCACCCCATTGTCGAATCCGGCGTACTCATCGGCGCCGGTGCGAAAATTCTCGGACGGGTTACCATTGGGGAATGCGCAAAGATTGCGGCATGTTCCGTTGTTCTCAACGATGTTGCTCCCCACACGACCGTTGCCGGAGTTCCAGCCACAGTCGTTGGTAGCGCCGCATTTACGCCAGCCCTCGACATGAATCAAGAGCTCTGTCCGTAACAACGCGCCTGATTCGCTCCAAAGCATGGTCACAAGAGATTTTGGGCTTTTATTTTTAGTTCAACTCGTTCATAGTGACCGGACATGAATCTCGAACTCCTCCAGCAAGCAGCCAACCAGGCTCGAGGTCTTGCCATTGACGCCGTTCGCGAATGTTCGTCCGGTCACATGGGGCTTCCCCTGGGGTGTGCGGAAATCGGGGCCGTCCTGTTCGGCAATCTCCTGAATATCAACCCATCAGAACCACGCTGGTTGAACCGCGACCGATTTATTCTGTCTGCCGGCCATGGTTCCATGTTCCTGTATTCATGGCTCCATTTGTCAGGATTCGATCTTTCACTCGACGACATCAAAGCCTTCCGTAAAAAAGGGTCAAAGACACCGGGTCACCCAGAATTTGGCCTAACCCCGGGCGTTGAATGTACGACAGGGCCACTAGGCCAGGGTGTAGCCAATGCAGTAGGGTTTGCGCTGTCGGCCAAACATGCGGCAGCTCGGTTCAACACAGACGATCACACCATTTTCAGCCAAACAATATTCTGTCTTGCAGGCGATGGCTGTCTCCAAGAAGGGATAGCCCGCGAAGCCATGGAGCTCGCAGCCGTCCTGAAACTCGACAATTTAGTGTTGATTTACGATTCAAACGGCATCACGCTCGATGCGCCGGCTAACCAGACACAACTCCAGAATGCCACTGAGCTCTACTCAGCGATGGGCTGGGATGTTGTTTCGATCGACGGACACAATTTGCAAGAAATTGAGCAGGCAGTGCAACACGCCAAGGCATCCTCAAACGGCAAGCCCCACATGATCATTGCCAATACAGTCATTGCCAAGGGCGTCACCCAGGTTGCCGGCACCACCGCTGGCCACGGCGAAGGCGGAGCCAAGTTCTGGGAAGAAGCCCACGCCAATTGGGGAATTCCAACCGACCAACGTTTTTTCGTTTCCGATGAAGTCAAAGCCTACATGGCCGAACTCCGAACGCAACGAGAGGCAGCCTACACAGCCTGGCACGCCCAATTTGAAGCTTGGACCCAAGCGAATCCCGAGCTAGCAGCCGAACTAAGTTCCGGCATTCAAGCTTGCGTTCAGGGGATGTGCGTCGATCGCGCCAGTCAGGACATTCCATTGTTCGATTCAGCTTATGCCGACGCGACACGTTCGGCAGGTTCTGTAGCCATCAATGCGTTAGCGCAACAAGAGCCTTTCATGTTGACGACGAGCGCCGACCTGTACAGTTCGAACAAGAATTATCTGAAAGGTTGCGGCGACTACTCGCCAACCTCTCCCGAAGGGCGCAACTTCCGTTTCGGCATCCGCGAACACGCCATGGCCGGCATTTGCAACGGCATCGCCTACGACGGATTGTTCCGAGTCAGCGCGGCGACCTTCCTCGTCTTTGCCGATTACATGCGAGGTTCGATGCGCGTCGCCGCCCTAGCCAACCTTCCAGTAACCTACATCCTGACGCATGACTCAGTTGCAGTCGGAGAAGACGGGCCCACTCACCAACCGATTGAAACATTTAGCAGCCTGCGACTCCTTCCCGATATGGACGTTATCCGCCCTGCTGATCCCGAAGAAACAGCAGGTGCCTGGATTGCAGCCATGGAACGCGCCTGTGGTCCAACGGCCCTCATCCTCACCCGCCAGAAAGTCCCTTCCCTGTCAGCCATCCCGGCAAAAACACGTCGCCAGGGCGTCTTGAAAGGAGCCTACATCGCTCTCCGCGAACAAGGGCCGCTCCAAGCAATCATTCTGGCGTCAGGATCCGAGTTGTCTCTTGCTCTCGAGGCGGCAGCCCAACTCGGCGACGGTATTCGCGTCGTGTCAATGCCCAGCATGTTCCGTTTCGACGCGCAGCCACAGGAATACCAAGACGCAGTTTTGCCGCCATCCTGTTCTGCCCGCGTTTCGATCGAAGCCGGTGCCACAGGGCTGTGGTGGAAATACGTCGGACTACATGGGCAAGCCCTAGGTATTGACCGGTTTGGATTTTCAGCCCCCGGCAAGCAAGTTCTCGAGGAATTGGGCATGACAGTCGATGCGGTCGTCGCCGCAGTTCAACAGGTTCTCCATCGTTAACTTTTCTGTTCCTGTTTGTATTTGGGGATTGATCCTTCTGCTTTGAGCGAGGGATCAATCTTTTTTTGTCTACGCCTCTTGTTGACTCGACAACATAGATTTGCCGACTCTGAAACAGTAAAAATTTAGTCAACAAATCACGCACTTTAAGAGCTGACCCTATTTTTCAATCATTAGTGTCCGGTAAAAACGGAGAAGACGGCATTGGGGCGTTCATAATGCCCATCAAACGGTCGTTACGGATCTCCTTTTGAAAAAGTTAAGCCCCCCTATCAAAAAAGGTTACTTTAGGAGATCCGACCTTGGTTCCCTGGAGTTGTTTTACCTAGTCCTTTTCTTGTCCCTTAAAAAAGTGAAACAGTTCTCGCCGTGCATGTGCCTTAAACCTGACCGTCGGAACCGATCTAAAGAACTTCTACGCGTTTTTGAACTTCTGCTACAACACCAAGGCAGAGAAGGTCGACAATAAGACTCTCAAAAATTGGTCTCTTGAGGTCTTCAACTCACTCTTAGTAGAACTACCTAGAGGGAAGACTCACTCAAAAGTTTTACCGGACACTAGTATTTTTCAATAAATTCTAGGAGTTATTACAATGACATACCTCACCTTCATACACTTGAAAAAGTGTATTGACATACAATATTTATAAGTCAAATTTATTGTGTAGTTAAACAGTGCCATGAAAAGGAATCGATCAATTTTAACCAATCAATAACACGAGGTTTGCATATGATAAAGTTGGGATCATTCGTAAAATTTTATCAATGGATTCTTAAAACCATCGTCATCAGCACAATCGCCCTCATAGGGATCTCGGCAGAAGCTCGCGTCCCCCTGGATCATCCTAATGTTATTATAGTCTATCTAGACGATTCTGGCTATGCCGATTACGATTTTACCGGGAACACGGGAGTTAAAACACCTAACCTCAGAAAAATGAAAGACGAAGGTCTGTCAATGAATAGGTTTTACAGTGGTTCTCCTGTCTGTAGCGCTAGCCGGTATGCTCTTATGACGGGGAAAAGTCCCGCACGATCCGAAATGGGAGTTAGCGTATTGCGTCCCCATTCAGTCCAATACATTCGTCCTCAGGAACAAACGATTCCAGAAACGATGAAAAAGGCTGGATATGTTACCGGGATGATTGGGAAATGGCATCTTGGAGTACCGAATAAAGCCAATCGCATGAGCCGGGAAGCTCTACCCCTTGCTCATGGTTTCGATTCATACATTGGCATTCCTTATTCCAACGACATGAAGCCCACTCCGCTTCTGAAACAACCAGGCAATTCGCAATCGTACCCAGGAGCCGATGTCCTAGAAAACCCTGTTAACCAAGATCACTTAACTCAGTTCTATTTCGACCGTGCCTGCGATTTCATAAACGAGCATAAAAGCCGCCCATTTTTCCTCTATCTTGCTCCTTCAATGCCCCATTACCCCTTACATGCTTCGCCCGATTTTCGAGGGAAAGCGAGTTCCGGTCGTCTCTATGATGATGTCATTCAAGAAATCGACCACGGCATAGGGCGTCTTCTCAAAACCCTTGAAGAAGCATGCATTGAACGCAATACGCTTATCTTTTTTTCTTCCGACAATGGTCCATGGTTAGCCATGGGGCCCAAGAATTCCGGTTGTGCCCTGCCCTTCCGCGATGGCAAAGGGTCGAATTTTGAAGGAGGCGTGCATGTCGTTGGGCTTTTTTACTGGCCAGGTATCATTAAAGCCGGTCAGACAAACGACTCTCTTTCCAGCGTTTTGGATATCCACCCTACTCTTTGCGATTTGGTACACCAACCCTTTACTCCAACTGGACGTGCTGATGGCCGTAGTCTAGCCAGTCTTATTCATCCTCAATTTGGATCATCTAAGGAACTGCTCACTGACGACTATGTGCTCATTCTTACCGGCAAGGAAGAAACCATTTCTGTCATGACAGCACATTGGAAAAATTGGAAACTGCACATCGACACTTATTCTCAACTTTGGAGTAATCAGAGCCTCAACCATAATTCTCCCCGAGTTAAAGCTTCTATGGACAAGCCCTTGCTTTACGACTTGTCCAAAGATATTGCCGAAACGACCAACGTTGCAGACCAACATCCAGAAATCGTTGAATTCATGAAGCAAAAAATAATTGATTTCAAGAAGACCTTGTCTCAATAGGCAGGAATCTCCTATCCCCCTGGATGCTCAGGAGTTCACACAGTCTCTTAAAAAGTTTTTCCAAACAGCTAAAAGAGGAACGCACAAGCACCACATGTAAGAATCGGCACTGTTGCCCCGTACTAAAGAACATGAAGAAGTCATCGTTTTACCTACTGGCAACGCTTGCATGTGCTGTCATGTTCACTCTCGTAGAAACAAGTTGGAGCGTAGAGGAGAAAACAGCGCCACTCGTACTACCAACCGAACGACAGATCGAATGGGCCGAACAAGAACTGGGGGTATTGATTCATTTTGACATGCCGACCTATGTACCGAACTACAATTGGCGAAAATTTGGCTCGCACCCCGATCCCTCCGTGTTCAACCCAACGCAGCTAGATACCGATCAATGGATTAAAGCCGCCAAAGACATGGGTGCTCGCTATGCCATTCTTGTCGCTAAGCACTGTTCGGGGTTCAGCCTCTGGCCGACGAAAGCCCACGAGTATAGCATCAAAAATTCTCCATGGAAAAATGGCAAAGGAGATATTGTTGCAGATTTTGTAGCATCATGCAACAAAATGGGCATCAAACCCGGATTGTATGCCAGTACCTCAGCCAACGGCTATTGTTGGGTCAGCAATCCCGGCAAAGTGCAGCCAGGAGCTAAAATCACCCAGCAAGAATATAACAAAATCGTAGAAACGCAGTTAACTGAATTATGGAGTCAATACGGAGATTTGTTTGAAGTTTGGTTTGACGGCGGAGTCCTGCCAGTATCCGAGGGCGGAGCCGACGTAGGCAAGCTCCTCAAGAAGTACCAGCCCGATGCCATCGCTTTCCAGGGACCAGAGACTCATCCCAATCTCATCCGCTGGGTTGGCAATGAAAAAGGCTTCGCACCCGACCCCTGCTGGAGTACAGCAGCCGCAACAACGCGGGCTGACGGCACCATCCAAATTGCAGGCATGGGTGGCTCGCCCGACGGCAAAATCTGGTGTCCCGGCGAAGCCGACCTGCCTCTACGCCATAATTCGTCATTCCAGGGAGGATGGTTCTGGCATGCAGGGCAAGACCACAGACTGTTCACAGTCGACGACATGATGAACAAGTATCTTTGCAGCGTCGGGCGCAACACCAACATGCTCGTCGGCATCGTCATCGACAATCGCGGGCTCGTTCCAGACGCTGACGTCAAGCGACTTCGGGAATTTGGCGATCGTATCCGGAGAGATTTCCAAACACCTCTCGCCGTAACTCATGGAAAAGGCAACGAAATTGCTCTCTCACTACCCCATGAAAAAGCAGTCCATTACATCGTAATTCAAGAAGACATCGCGCAGGGCGAACGAGTTCGAGCCTTCCGAGTCGAATGGGATTTGGGACAAGGTTGGCAAACCATTTTCCGCGGGCAGTCCATCGGCCACAAACGCATCATTCCCGTTAATGGCCAACATCCCAACAAAATCCGCATCATCGTAGAACAATCTCACAATCAAGCAATTATTAAAAAATTCGCCGCTTATTGACAAGAACAAGAGCAACGTCCAGCCTCTAGTCCTGTTCTGACCTATTCAATCTTCTACTTTTCAAAATCTCTTTTTACATCACTTTTTGCTTGTCACATCATAATTGGTAGTTTCATATAAAGAAAATTTGGGATTTGATCGATTAGGGGTATTGATCTTTCCTTTTGCAGTTTTACCAATTTTCATACCTATGAAGCTACGTTTACCAGTTAGATTATGTTCAGCCCTTCTAGCCTGTTGTGCTTTGGGGACTACGTTTTCACACGCCGAATCCATCAGCATCAAATTCGGCGATGACGGATATAACTCGGACGGGACATTAATTTTCGGCGAAGGTGGTTCGTCGGAAGTTTTCTTTGGCAACACCGAGATAGGGATGGAATTAGTAGCCGGAGTCAACTGGTTGATGTGCGCAGGAGCCTCCGGTTCCATGACAGTAGCAGACAATCTGCAAATTACCTGGCGAAGCGATAATACCTGGACCCAAAATCCAGCATGCGATTTGTTAGACAAATATCTCGACGACAACGGCGGACTCACCACCAGTGTTAGCAATATTCCCTACCTGTCTTACGATGTATTTGCCATTTATGCCTGTCCCAATACTGGAACTACCTGGAACGCGCTCAATATCAATGGGACATATTATACATATAATGCCGATGGCGAAGTTGTGGTAGGAACTAATGCTTGGGGGAACAATGGAGATCAAAGCGTGATTAGTGCCGGGGCTAACGTCATGGTCGTCACAGGGGTTTTGGGTGATTTAAGTCTCAACAGCGGAGGGAACAATGGGAGTGTGCGCGGTTCTCTCGCCGCCATTCAAATTGTCAACACCTACGAAGGGGTTTACCAATATCGGACTTTATCCGCCGGTTCTGCTGCATGGGAGGATTCCGCTTGGTCGTCAGTAAGCGGCGAGCCAGGCACCGATACCTGGGGAGGAACCGGTCATGCAGCAGTGATCAATGCGTCAGCAGAGGGATCCACTCTGGCGTTGAGTGATGACATCGCCATGGACGGGATGATTCTGCGCAGCGGGAATTTGGTTTTGTCCGGTGGATCGATTAATTTGGGAGCCCCTGGAGTCATTTCGATATTTGGAGACACGACCTTGACTCTAGGCGACGTCGAATTCGCAGGCAATGCTTCTGTTTCAGTTACAGGGACCTTAGTGATCGGCGAAGAGGCAGTCCTACCCTCCGAGTTTTCCGTCATGGGAACCGGCGTCATCAGCTATGAATCAGAATCTCCGGTCATCACTTCCGGTATCTCTTTGAATTTAAACGGAGTCACATTAAGTAACGATTCCATCGAAATTGAATCTGGCAGCACACTGTCCGTCAGCAACATGACGTTTGATTACACCAAACCGACAGGCGCAGGCACCTTGAATTTGGCAGGAGGTGTTACGCTGTCAGCGCTGGACGCTTCTGTCGAAGACGCCGTTTACCACATCGCCGTCGATCGGGTTGAAATCACCGGAGGAGAAACAACCATCAACCCCGGTAATAGTTTGCCCTCAACGACATACCAATTGGGAAATGAATTTCACATCTATTCGGGCGGTTCGTTACACGTCTCCCAGACAAATTACCAGACCAACCAATTCGCGACCCCAGTCTTCCTTCACGACGGCGGGACATTCCGTATCGGCGAATCCAACGGGAATGCTACGCGGATCCAGTTTCAGGAAGGGATTGATGTCGATGCCATTCAAGAGAAAGCCTCTTTACAATTGCCCAGCTGGGGATACATGTCCAACACCACTCAATTGACCGGCGAGGGTACTTTCGAAATTTACCGTCAATTTGGTGTTTACGAGGGAGACACGTCACGAAACGGGTTTATCATTGACGGTGCAGCAAAAGATCCAGACAATTGGTTTACAGGGACTATTTCTCTTGCCGGCGAGCAAGGGTACAAACATTTTGCTCTTGTTCTAAACCACCAAAACGCGGCGACCAACGCCATTATCGAGTTCAATACATCGGCTGCCCGCCTAGAACTTGGCGTTACCGAAGCAACAGTATCTGGATTGACGACGGGAAGTGCTAACGATCAATCCGAACCCAATTATATTTCCAACAAATCCGGCCAAAATATGGCCACGCTGACAGTCAATTATTCCGGGGAAGAATCGTTAACTTACGCTGGTGGTATCGAGGCTGGAGTCAGCCTTGTCAAAATAGGTTCTGGTACACAAGTGCTTAGCGGCAATTTATCTACTTTTAATGGAGAATTGAGCGTCGAAGACGGCGTATTGGATGTATCAGGTTCGACCGGGTTGGGAACGGCAATTTCGAGCGCAGCCATACGCGGCGGGACGTTGACTGGACTCACCATGACAGAGAACATGAATTTGACGTTAGATGGTGGTATTTTATCCGGGACAACGACCCTAGCTGGGACCATAACGGTTGCATTAGACGATCGCACTACGGCCTATGCAACAGTAGCAGAGGGAGGCACCTTAGCAGGCTCTGCGATATCTCTGGCATTGGCAGATACGGCTTGGCAAACTCAAGGGCCTCGCGAATATACGATTATTACCAACACGGGGGATTTTGCGGCAGAAGTGACAATTGCTGGGCTTGAGGACATAGCAGAAGGCACCTCTCGTGTCTCGTGGTCAGCTGGGTTTGACACAACAGTTCACGCTTTGACATTTACGACGATAGGACAAGCCGAACATTTGACCTGGGCACCGTCAGACAGTCGGCAATGGGATCTCAAACATACTGCGAACTGGGCCGGTGCAGACGATGGATTGTTTTGGCAGCTGGATCATGTAACTTTCGGCGATGCCGGAGCCGGGACGGTAACGTTGTCCGGAGAACTGCAGCCAGGAGAAATCACGGTCAATAGTTCTCAGGATTACATTTTTAACGGCACCGGACATTTGATTGGCGTTGGCAAATTAGTAAAAGAAGGGACGGGAACGCTGACAATTGAAGGAGAACATTCCTTCACCGGAGGCACGGAAATAGCAGGAGGAACGATCGAAATCGGCTCGGCCTCTTCTCTTGGAACTGGAACCATCGCGGCAACAGGCGAAGGCGCCACTCTGTCGTGGTCGCAGACATTGACATTGAACAACAACTTATCGGCCTCTGACGAGCAAACGTTGAACCTGTCGGGCGAAGGCATATTGACTTATGCGGGTACGGCGACTGGCTCGGTTCGATTGATGGAAGGTTCGTCAATGACGACGTCGCAAGCAACCATAAGTACGGGCAATTGGATTATTGATGGCAGAGTGACCGTATCCGACACGTATGGTAATGGGACGTATTCTCTTGCACTGGCAGGAGGGACGGGAACAGTGACATTAGCCGCAACGGGGAATTTGTCATTGAGCGGCG
>CASFPZ010000047.1 GCA_949296365.1 uncultured Akkermansia sp.
TAGCAGAACTCAAGATGACGGAAAGAGTAGACTTCCTAACGGGAAAACTAATCCTAATTTTGGAGCATAAAAAAAGTTTTACCGGACACTAATGATATCCTAACGGAATATTGTCGGTTTTCAAGCAAATGGCATAAGCGTATGCTTGTGGCAGCTTGTACTTTGGGGCATACCTTTCCTTATAAAATAGTTCGGTTTCCCGGAGGTCTTTCATGGGAAACCAAGGCAGGAATTTGTTGGTATCTTCGTCTTTAAGTATCAGGAAAAGCGCTTCCATATCCTTTTCCGTGAATTTCCTTAAAATCAGGCGTTCTGTCTCTAAGGTAGGTGTATTATTCATCTTTGCGCTTTGCAAGGGTATTAAAAAAGCACGCTCGAAAAACGAACGTGCTTGATAAGAAATATATTGATGAAAGACGTATGTTAGATCGAATAATATTGTTCCCATCCTTTGCGCGGAGCGGGAGCCAGCAATTGGTTTGCTTCTTGATCGCCGACGATTTGTTTGGTGTTACGGTCGATAACAAGTTTGCGATTTAAGCGCTGACAGAGAACCCCAAGGCAGAAAACCTGGCTGAGCGGACCAGAGATTGAGAACGGTGAACGAGTCTTTTCGCGTTCCATGCAGGCCAGGAGAAAGTTGGCAAAGTGATTGGATGGACTCTTGGGTACTTCCGGCAAGCGCGACTTCATGTCCTTGGCCTTGTCAGCGGGAATAATGGACAACGTGCTACCATGCGAACCACCCTTGAAAGTCAGTTCTTTCGAGTAAATTTCCTTGCCGGGATTAAGCTTAGCTGGCTGAATCTTACCTCCGTTTACAGTAGGAATATTGGGGTCAAGTTCGGAAACTCCGTATCCTTCCGGAACAGCAGGAATATTGTTGACTCCGTCGTACCAGGAAACATCGACAGGGGGCATGCCATCGCGTTCCGGGAAACGGAACAGTAGGGTGGAAGCCATGGGGAAGAAAAATGGATTGTGATCTTGCAGCAACTTAGGCACTACCTCAAATGGCAATCCAAGGTTGAGGAATTCATGGGCTGTGTCGAGGATGTGAGCGCCCCAATCGCCGAGAGCTCCCATACCGTAGTCGTACCAGCAACGCCATTGCCCAAGGTGATAGTCGTGATTGTAATCGTGGTAGGCGGCTGCGCCAATCCATGTATCCCAGTCAAGCGTTTTGGGTAAAGGCTCCCCAGCAGGCATGCTAGAAATTTTGGGGTTCCACTTGTGCCAGCGTCGAGAACCATTCATGTGGGCGGTAATAGCTGTAACATCCTTGATAATGCCAGCTTCCTTCCAAGCCTTGAATTGAAAGTAGTTGGCTTCAGAATGACCCTGATTACCCATTTGGGTGACGACTTTGTATTGTTTCTCTGCCTTCATCAGGAGTTCGATTTCCTGGAAGGTTCGGGCAAGAGGTTTTTCAACATAAACATGTTTTCCATGCGCCATGGCTTCAATCGTGATCGGGAAGTGAGTATGATCCGGTACTCCAACCGAGACTGCGTCGATTTGATCTGCCATTTTGTCAAACATTTTGCGGAAATCCTGGAATTTCGCTGCTTTGGGGAACATGCTGATCAGTTTTTGTGTGTGTGGCGCCCCCATGTCGACATCACATAAAGCCACTACATTGCAAAGACCTGTTGCGTATAGGGCACGGCCAATTTCACCACCGCGATTGCCAATGCCGACAATTGCTAAATTGACTTTTTCTCCAGGACTCACTTTGAATTTGGACGGAGCTGCGTATGCTCTAGGAACGTAAAGACCTGGCAATGCTGTTAATGCTGAAAATGCCAAAGCCCCTTTCAAAAACGAACGACGAGAAGAAGAATTGGAATTCATAATTAATTCATATCAAACTGAATTTTGACCTATTGGCAAGCTTAAAATATGAATATTTTTTTAAGTCATTTCCGCAAGATACTAGCAGAAGAACAACGTATTACTAGAAATTTGACAACCTATACCTAAAATGCCACGGAACCATTATTGGCGTAAAGTCGTCAAATGACTTCTAGTTGTTAAAGGGAGGAAGATGAAGAAACGTTACTCTTGATTGGTTTTTTTCTTCCTTGTGGTGGTAGTACTGCGCTTGGTGGCTGGAGATTTTTTGGCAGAGGCTTTAGCAGTTGAGGTTGTTTTGGACTCTGGAATGGCGTCTTTGTCTTCAGCGCGAGCAGTTGTGACTCTACTACGTGTTTTTTGGGTAGTTGGGCGTTCCGTCTTGTCGAATTCGAAGCCCACCTTGCCTGTTTTGGGTTGGAAGACAAGGTAAGCATCAAATGGTCGTTTCGTTCTCTGAGATACGAACCCTTTAATGAGGGCTGTTTTACCGGTAGAGATTAGCATGTTCAGTTCGTCCCAAGAGACTGGGTGTCCCAAAATAACTTTTGAGATAGTCATGCCGCTGGAATGATTGCCTGATGTCATCTGCGGCAACTTCCAACTCTTGGAATTCTGGAGTACTTCGTAAGATTTCCCATCTTTGGCGGTAATAGTGCCTGCCGACTGAAATTCATCGTCTTCTTCTGATTCACTGTCTCCTGGTTTAGCCGGGAAATAGAATTGAGAACGCCCTTGGGCATTAAGCTCAAGACCAGCTTCAAACGGTTTGCCGAAACGAGAGATGAAACCAGACAAAATATCAGTCTTTTGATTGGTGATCAGTGTATGCAATTCGTCCTCGCTCATATCGCGCCCAGAAATTGTTTTGCGAATAGAGAAAGAACAGGAACGACAAGATACCGCATCTAACGTGTTTTTGAGCCCCTGAGAACCACAGACAGGACAAGACCAAGGCAATTCAGGTAATTCCACTTGTTGCATGTCGTTTTTGAACTGTTTGATGCGGGCAACAATATCGTGAGTTAATGCTTTGATCCCTTCCATGAACGAAGGTCGATCAAGGGCGGCGTGCTCCATTTGTTTAAGCTGATATTCCCATTCGCCGGTCATGCTAGGCGATGTGAGAGTTTCCAAGCCGATGCGTTTAAGGAGGTCAATCAGTTCTACCCCCTTACGAGTTGCAATCAGTTCTCGCCCTTCGCGAGCTATGTATTCTTGGCTGATTAAGCCTTCGATAATGGAAGCTCGAGTTGCTGGCGTCCCTAACCCTCGTTCGCTCATAGCAGCACGTAATTCATCGTCGTTGACTAGTTTGCCTGCGCCTTCCATAGCCGCTAGTAGCGTTGCTTCCGTGTACCGGGCTGGGGGCTTGGTCATGGCATTTCGCACATCGATACGTTCTACTTGAGCTTGTTCTCCCGGCTGTACTGGGACGAGGCTGTCCTTTCCGGCGTTGCCGGGTTGTCGTCCATAAACGGCTTGCCAGCCTGCTTCGACCATGACACGGCCTGTAGTATGGAATGTATCTGTTACACCGTTGTCGTGTTTAATGATGGTTGAACGCTTTGTATCTTCAAAAATAGCAGGCGGAAAGAATACTGCCAGGAAACGTGCCATCACCATGTCGAACAATTTGCGGGCGTCAGGCGGTAAAGAATCAAATTTGCCTGTGGGGATGATAGCGAAGTGATCGCTGACCTTAGCGCTGTAGAAAACGCGTTTATTGCTAGGCTTGATTCGGTTGTTTTCTAGAATATCTTTGGCAAAGGGCGAGAACCCTTGTTGTTCGTCCGCCACAGACTGAATGATGCTGTGAACTTTGTTGGGATAATCTTCTGGCAAGTAACGAGAATCTGTTCGCGGATAAGTCAATACTTTGTACTTTTCGTAACATTCCTGAGCCAATTGAAGCGTTCGCTTGGCAGAGAATCCATAGCGGTTAGCTGCTTCGCGCTGTAGCGAAGTCAAATCGTATAGCAATGGGGCTACCACAGAGGCGGTTTTCTTTTCCTCGCAGATTTGGCCGGTTTTGCCGCTGCAACGATGGCAAATAGCTTCAGCCAAGGCTGGATCCCAAATCCGTTCTGGGCGTTTTTGGGGGGCATTTTCATCTTTCTTCCAAGAAGGATCTATCCATTTGCCTTCGTAAGACCCTGCCGATACTTGGAATGAGGCGACAACTTCCGAATAAGGTTCTGGACTAAACTCGTGGATTTCTTGTTCTCTCTGAGCAAGAATGGCTAAAGTAGGCGTTTGGACACGCCCGGCAGGAGTTATATTGAATCCACTGCGAGATTGCAGAATGGTGAGGGCCCGAGTACTATTGAGTCCTATCAACCAGTCGGATTCAGAGCGGCAGATAGCTGCATTGCGCAGTGGCGCCATTTCCGCTTCCGTGCGCATGTGATGCCAAGCCGACAAAATGGAATCATCTGTCATTGATTGCATCCACAATCGCAATATCTTTTTTTTCCACCCGCCGTAGCGAACCATGTTGTCAAAAATCAATTCGCCTTCACGCCCGGCATCACAGGCATTGACGATTTTAGTGACATCTGTACGCTTGGCTAACCGCAAGACTCTTTTAAGCCGATCTTCCGATTGCTTAATGGGTTCCAACTGGAATTGAGAAGGAATGACTGGCAAGTATTCGAATTTCCACGGTAGAGATTTACCATCTTCTTTGGTGGGTTTCTTCTGTTCTAGCAAGTGGCCAACTGCCGAAGTGATGATAACCTGGTCATTTTCATAATAAGCCCCGCTTTTGTCCCGAGTAAATGTTCCCAGTTCTTTGCCCAATACTCGGGCAAGATCGGCTGCTACACTGGGTTTTTCTGCAATAATGAGAGTCTTGGACATATCGAAAAGGCGGATTGATGGCGAACTTCCTGGGTCGGACGCTTGCGCCTTCCATTCCTAACCTCCTAACGTGGCCTTTTGTCAATACAGGAACGCGTATGCTTAGTAGAAAATGGTTTTTCTCACCTAGTCCTTTTTTGCTGGGAGCTGTTAGGGGGTAAGTCGCTGCCAGGCTTGTTCAAGTTTTTTGGCGGAAGCACGGCCTTTGATCGTCAATTGGGGGGCAAAGACTGCCAGTCGCATTTCCTCGAGCATGTATCCGTAGTCGTTCCAAGCAACTTGTTCGAAGTGGGAAGGGTAGGCTTCTAACCACCTGGCGGACAAACGTTGAAATTGTTCGATGCGCTCCAATTCGCGCTCCAACGGCTGTCGATCCATGCGCTGGAGTCGTTCGATAATTCCGCGACCATACCGGGCTAGGTCTGGGAGGCGATGCCACCCCGTCTTTAGGATGAAATGTTTTCTGGCGAGCCAGTTCATTTGATTCTTCAGGTCGGCAGCGATTCGGGATTCGTAGCGATTGGATCCACGTTTGGCAATGAAATCCCGAACGACATGATCGGCAGTACACCATTGTTCCCAGAATTGAGCAACTTGACGAGCAATGTCGAAAAGGTTTTCACGTACTCTTAGCACGGCAGAGTCGAATTCTTGTCTAGTGCGGGGTAGGGGCTGAGGCAATGCTCCTTCAAGCGATACCAGCAACAAGTCGTCCATGTTGCTAGCCGGGTCGGCGCCTACGACAGAAAGCGATAATTTGCCCTCTAACCCCAGCGGAAAACGTTTCCGCAAATGGTTCATTTGTTCGCGAATAGCCAATGATACGAGTCGAATGCAACCTAGACGATGACTTTCTTCAGCTTCTCGTTCGTTTGAAAATACACGAATTCCTACGCTTGCCCCTTCGTCCACCAGGGCTGAGTACCCTTTGTGTTCACCTACTTGAGACTCTGTCGGCAGATCGCTACAGTCCCACGTCGTCATTCCTGAACGGGATAACTTTGCCGCATTGCGCTCAAATTGTTTTTGAACATGTACTTTCAATTGTTGACGAAGAGTATGCAAATCTGTGCCAAAGGCTAATTCGCGTCCTTGGTCGTCGCAAACCCAAATTTTAACGACAAGATCTGGTGGAAGGGCTGAAAGATCGAAATCTCGGGGCCAACAATGTTTCCCTGTTTCCAGCGAGACAAATTCAGCTAGACTGTCAACTAATGGACCTTGTGGTTCCATGCCGTTGCGCAGACTTGCAAAAGCCTCCGCTTTGCGGCTGATAGGTTGCAGCAACACACGCAGTTCTTTAGGCAGAGTCCTGAGCAAGATTTCCACTCGCAAGGCCAGATTGCCTGGTACTCCCCATTCTGGCAACCAGTCGGGAACCTGAGCCAATTGATTGATAGAGACTTCTAGCGTTACTCCGTCGTCTTCCGCTCCGGGATCGTATTGATAATACACTGGATAGGTTTGTCCGTTGACAACGAGTTCATCCGGGAAACCTTTGATATGATCGCTTGGCCACATGGAATACATGGCGTCTTCTCGCTTGATCATCAGGGCGTCTTGGCGGCAGGCAGGCGATCTCCTCCATTGTTGAAAAGCTTTCTCGGTGTGGATGTTAGCCGGGATGATTTGATCAAAAAAATCGAAGACGCCATCTTCACACCATAGCTGGCCGGGCTTTCGTAACTTGGTTTCCATCAACTTGACCTCATCCCGGATACGGTTTAGTGCAACTAAAAAAGGTGGACGCTCGCGGAATCCATCTTTAAGCAAACCGTCTCGAATCATGATTGCTCGTGCCTGGTCGGGATGGATTCGCCCATAGTGTACGCGGCGGTTGTCGACGATGGTCAATCCCCCGCAGACGACTCGTTCAGTAGCGTAAACTGCGCCTTGTTCCTTGTTCCAGGCGGCATTGGCGTAGTGGTATTCGCATAATTGAGGAGCAACTTGCTCGACCCAAGCTGGATCCAGTTTGGCGCAACGCCTCATCCAGAGCCGCGTGGTATCGACGAGTTCTACTCCCATGAGCCATTCCAGCCGTTTTTTCCGTTTGAATAGGCCTGATCCAGGGAAAATGCCAAACGCCCGACCGCCAGCCCCTTTATAGTCGCGTGTATCTGGATTCCAAAAACCGAATTGGCGCGGGACCCCGGCCAGGATACTGCGGTGTACCATGGCAAACGATGCTGTCTTTGACGCATCGCTTTCCAACGGGTGGATGGTGACTCGTAGCGTATCTTTGACGATCCTTGTGAGATCTTCATGCAGGTTACTCCATTCGATGACGCGTCGCGCATTTAGAAATTTTGTTTTGCACCATTTGCGCAATTGGTTGCGTTTCCACTGCTTGCCATCGTAATAGGCTTGTGTATCTCGCCACATGGCTAACATGGCCAAAAAGTCGCTTTCCTCGTGACGCCAGCTTGCGTGGGCTGCATCGGCTTGTTGGATTTGTTCGGCGGGGCGTTCGCGAGGATCCATGGTGGCTAATCCTGAGACGATCACCATGATTTCGGATAGAGATTGTTCGTGTTGGGCTTCCAAAATCATGCGCCCCAAACGAGGGTCGATGGGTAATTTGGCTAGTTTTTTGCCAATTGAAGTCAGCTGCCGTTTTTTGTCAAGAGCCCCGATTTCTCGGAGTGTCCTATAACCCTCGGTTACTAATTTAGAGGATGGCGGATCTGGGAGGGGAAAGTCGCCAATGTCGGGCAATCCCAAATCTTTCATTCTCAAAATGACTCCAGCTAAGGAACTTCGCTTGATTTCGGGATCAGTAAACGGCGTACGTTTTTCCCAGTTTTCCTCGCTGTACAAGCGGATGCATACCCCTTCGCAAATCCGACCGCATCGGCCGGCTCGCTGTCGTGCGCTAGCTTGTGAAATTTCTTCAACTTGGAGTCGTTGGACTTGGCGTTGTGCGCTATATCGGCTAATGCGGGCAAGCCCTGAATCGATTACATAGATGATGCCGGGGATAGTAAGTGAGGTTTCGGCAACATTCGTGGCTAAGACAATGCGGCGGCATCGGTTGTCTGGGTGAAAGATTCGTTGTTGTTCTGCTAGTCCTAACCGGGCGAATAATGGCAAAATTTGAGTCTGCCGTAAATTCATACCGCTGAGTTTATCCGCCGCGTCTCGAATTTCGCGTTCGCCGGGTAAAAATACGAGTACATCGCCCCTGTCATCGTATTCATCGAGCCATTGCACGGCGCGGCAAACACTGTGTGATAACTCTTCGTCTTCTTGTTGAGGTGGCAGATAGTGGATTTCCACCGGGAAGGTTAGACCTTCGACGTTGATGATGGGCGCATTGTCAAAGAATGTTGCAAACTCGCCAGCGTCGAGCGTTGCCGAGCTGATAATGACGCGTAGATCTTTCCGGCGAGCGAGTAACAATTTTAAATATCCCAGCAAAAAGTCAATATTCAGGCTGCGCTCGTGCGCTTCGTCCAGAATGATCGTATGGTATTGCCGGAGGTCCGGATTAGCCTGCATCTCCTCCAGAAGAATGCCATCCGTCATAAATTTCAATTGAGTGCGTTCGCTGGTATGATTGTCGAATCGTACCTGGTAACCAACGAGTGAACCAACTTCGCATTGCAGTTCTTCAGCGACGCGACGCGCGACAGAGGCTGCGGCAATGCGCCTAGGTTGAGTACAACCAACTCGTCCTCGTCTTTGCCCGGCAATTTCCAATGCCATTTTGGGCAATTGAGTTGTTTTTCCTGATCCGGTTTCGCCAACGACAACGATGACTTGATGGGTCCGAAGCGCTTCTTCGATCATGTGCCGGTGCCGTGTGACTGGAAGATCTGGATACTTAAAAACCATAGTCTAAAACTGTTGGATGGTACTCGAGAACAAGCCAAGGGGGAGAAGGCTTTAACATGTTTCGCTAATCCTTGCAAGAACCACATAGTTCCTCAATTCGTGCTTTGCCATTGGTTTTTACATTTCCTTGGTATGTCTTCACCAGATTTTGTCCTTGCCCGTCGTTATGCTTAAATCCTATAGTCTATCTTATGGAATGGAACTTAAATAATTTTTGGGGGAAAAGTTTGATGAGTGTGGGTGTTTGCATGATGTTGGCTTCTGTTTCGTGGGCAGGACCTGAGGCTGTCCAGAATCTAGAACAACCTGCTCCGCAGCGCGGAGGCCAAGCTGTTCAATTCGGATTTGGGGGACCTAATAACAGCGAATTTATGCTTAATGGTAAGCCGTTCCAAATCCGGGCTGGAGAAATGCACCCGCAACGTATTCCACGAGCTTACTGGAAACACCGCATCCGCATGGCTAAGGCGATGGGGTTGAATACGATTGCATTTTATGTCTTCTGGAACGACCTAGAACAACCAGACGGTACGTTTGATGTCAAAACGGGTAACCGCGATATTGCAGCATTTCTTCAAACTTGTCAGGAAGAAGGTATGTGGGTTCTCTTCCGTCCTGGTCCTTATGTTTGTGGCGAATGGGATTTGGGGGGGCTTCCGGCTTACCTGCTCAAAAAACCTAACGCCAAAATTAGAACTACTGAGGATGCTGATTTCATGAAGGCGCAAAAACGTTATCTGGATGTCATGGCGAAAGTAGCAGAACCTTACCTGGCAAAAAATGGGGGCCCTATCCTCATGACTCAACTCGAAAACGAATATGGTAGCTACCAACGTAAAGACCGTCGCTACATGGAATGGCTCCTTGACTACTGGACAAAGAAGGGATTTGGCCCGTTCTATACTTCTGACGGCGCTGGCGAACATTACCTGCGTGGAGTGGTGCTACCAGGCGTTGCCGTCGGCCTCGATCCTGGGGTGAACGACGGGGCGTGGAATGTCGCCGCTAAATGTAACCCTGGTGTACCTGCATTTTCGTCAGAAACCTATCCTGGCTGGCTTCGTCACTGGGGAGAAGGAAATTGGCAGCCAACACCGGGCATCGTCAACAATGTCAAGTGGTTCATGGAAAAGGGCCGTTCATTTGGACTTTTTGTTGTTCATGGCGGTACGAATTTTGGTCTGACGGCCGGGGCTAATAACGGTGGCCCAGGCCAATATCAGCCAGATTTAACAAGCTATGACTACGGTGCGCCGATCGATGAACAGGGCCGCCCCAACGAATTCTACGAACCTATCCGCAAAGAAATTCTCGCCAAGCTTCCCAAAGAGGCAAAGGTCCCCGAACAGCCTGCTGAAATCCCGTCGATGGAAATTCCTCCATTCACTCCACAGTATCATGCTGGTCTTTGGGACCAAATTCCTAAGGCATTTGAGAAGACCTTCAGCTCTCCTCCTTGGTTCGAGCAGTGGGGACAAAATCAAGGGATGGCGATTTATCAGACAACTATTCCTGCTGGCGATGCCGCCGACCTGAAATTTGAACGTGCTAACGACTATGCCATGGTTTATGTAGATGGCGTCCATATCGGTATCCTAGATCGTGGAACTGGTAAAAAATCCTTACAAATACCGAAGCGAGACAAGCAAGCTCGGCTCGATATTCTCGTTGAGGCAATGGGGCACATCAATTTTACCATTGGTATGGAATCAGACCGCAAGGGATTATCGGGCAAGGTAACGTTGGGAGATAAAGAACTCAAGAATTGGAAAGTATCGCCTTTTCCTCTTCAAAAATTGCCTAGTGTCAAAGCTGTCGCTAAAAAGGATACTGGCCGCAAAGGTGCATTCTTCCGCGCAATCATCGACATCGATCAACCTCAGGATACTTTCCTGGACATGTCGAAATACACTAAAGGCTACTTGTGGGTGAATGGCCACAATATGGGCCGTTACTGGAACATTGGACCTCAGCTACGTTTGTATGTTCCTGCCACTGTTCTCAAACCTGGTAAGAATCAAATCGATATTCTCGACCTTGTCGAAACGATTCCTCAACCTGTCCGCGGTATGAAGGAACGCAATAAGGAACAAGGTAAGATTCAAACAAAAAACCTTAATAACGCCTGGTAAGGTTAATAAGCGGCGTTGCCCGTTTAACGCCCTAGATTGGCTCCATATCCACCCCCTACTCGGATTTCTCCGAGTAGGGGGTATTCAATAGATTTTGCGAATGCAGTTCCTTAATGGGGAATGGTAATTGCTGCAGGTCGATTGTATAAGTCGTGTCGATGAGTAGATACGGCAGCTTGTGTTGGCAGCATTGCTGTAAATTGTGAGCGTTGGCTTGAATCATGTCGTTCAAGCATACATAACTAGTTTTTCGGCGTTCGATGACCCCTTCAAATTGAATGATGTCGTTGCCGTGTTCCCTGATATAATGTTCGCTAAAAATAAGCCAGATTGCGTGTATTTGCTCAAGCTCTTGGGGTAAAAAATCCTGTTTCCATGAAAAGGGGATGTAACACCCTTCGACGATCAAATGCTGGCAATTTTCTAAACACGTTTTGATCATTTCGCGGACGATGGGCCATAGGTATTCGACCCACTCCTCGTCATCCGATTCGGGTACGAGATTGCATGTCTTCGTCCGTGATAGGCCCATTTTCAAATGGTCCATAGATAAGTATGGGATGTGCAAACGTTCCAGGAGTTTTTGGGCAAGCAACGTCTTTCCCGTATGCGTGTCTCCAGAAATGAGGATGATCATACCAATCAAAAATCAGGGTTTTACGGCACGTGAACGAAGAAGTTCGTTGGTATATCAGAGTGTGGCCTATCGGGCCCTTGCCATGAGAACTTCAGTCTTGGTGTGTGCTGGCCTGCTCCATGCACGTAGCTAATCGTGATCGGGTGCAAACCTGCACGTAGCTTCACGGGTCTTTTCCCCGTCTTGTGAGGATCGGCTTCAGTAGCGCCTACTGCGGCAGACGAATCGACTTCCTGCCCGTGTGTTGGATAGTCGGCATCGACTAGAACCATGCCGCCCTGGCCATGCAGGCGAACGAAGGCGCGAGTGCCATCGTTCGCGTCGGTTTGCACAAAGAAGTGGTAATCGCCGTCTTTCGGAATGCGAATAAAACCCTGCCATTGCGCGGCAAAGCCCTTCGTGTCATTTGCCCAAGTATCTGGGAATTGGATGCCTGGTGTTAGTTGCGTTTCTGTTCTATGACTCGTGGCTTGCGCTGCCCAGGGAAGCGCTCTGTTGGCAATCAGAGAAAATCTCAGCCCTGGCTGTACATTTTTCGCATCTACACTAGGTACGAATTCGTCGTCATAAGGACGATGAACTATCATGCCACGTTTTTGGTGACTATAGTCATAGACGCGCCGTATCTGGAGCACGCGATCTTTCATCTGTTTCTGGATTTCAGGGGACTGGGAGGCTAAATCATGAAGTTCTCGTGGATCTTTGGCAATATCGAAAATCTGGAAATCGTCTTGGTGAGACTTAATGCCCATGCGCACGCCGATGTAAGGGCCGCAGCCAATCAATTGTTGCTGCCGACGAGTTATTTGGCGATGCTGAGGTGCAAAATCCGCAAGAGCTGGCGTTTTCCCCGAAACGTGATACTCGACGTAAATGGTACTAGGTTGTTGTTGGTCGGGACACCCGGTGAGCGTGGGAACGAGCGATACGCCATCAGTTCGGGCCGGGGTGGGTACGCCTGCCAATTCAGCAAAGGTAGCCATCCAATCGTGAAACTGACTAGGAGTATGAGTTATCTGCTGGGAAGGAATGCCGTCAGGCCATCGAACAATGGTTGGTACTCTGATGCCGCCTTCCAGTAAATCGCGTTTGAGACCGTCGAATGGCCCATACGACCGGAAGAAAGAAGGATCTTGCCGCCAGGGTAGAAAACTCGAGGCGTTGTGTGGGCCGTTGTCCGAGGTGAAGACGACGAGGGTGTTGCGGTCGATTTTGAGGTCTTTCAACAATTGCAGGATATCGCCAATAGCTTCGTCGACTCGCCCTACCATGGTTGCAAATCTTTTGGCTGATTCTGGCCATGGTTGATCCTTGTATGGCGGCATGATGTACGAATCGATGACTCCCTGGGCCGTATTAACGAGTCGGCCTGGCTGGCCCAACCATTGTACTCCTCCGTTCAAACCACCACCTGCTGGATAAGCGCAGGTGGGGATTCTTAGCGCTGCATGCGGCGCAATGTACGTAAGCGCCAGAAAGAATGGCTGATTGTTCTCAGAGTCGTGATTGGCTTTCTCATGATCGTAGATCCATTTTTTGGCACGAGCTGTCAACAAATCGGTTGAGTAAGCTTTATCGCAATCCTGAGTGATGATGCGATCCTGATCCCAGATGGCTGTCACGTTGCGTGGCCCAGTGGCCGGATCGTGCGCTGGGTAATGACGATGCCCGGCAATGTGGTCCAAATATCCAAAGAAGTAGTCGAACCCTCGCTTGGTTGGGTAGGCTGTTGAATCATTGGGGTTACCAGCTTGTTGTTGCCCTCCGCCGAGCCCCCATTTGCCGATCAGAGCCGTAGCATACCCGGCCTGTTTCAGCACGCTGGCTAAAGTGTGTGAATTCTCCAAAGGCATGTCAAAGGCATTGTCTCGAACTGTCCGGGCATTGCCTTGGTGTACTCCAGAAAATAACGAAGCCCGCGACGGTGCGCAAACGGGAGCTCCCGCATAGTGCCGACGCAACTGAATCCCTTCGCTAGCCATCTGATCCAGATGGGGCGTAGCCATAGCCGGTTGGCCAGACTTGGCCCGTTCATTTTGGTAAAAGCACCCCAGATCGCCCCAACCCATGTCGTCAACCAAAATCAAAAGAATGTTGGGGTGTGGCGCATCAGCTGCCGCAACGCTTATCCCTGCTACTAAAATCCACCAATACAACAAATAACGCATTCTAAAAACAACCTAACAAAATCACCCTGGATAGACAAGGCAAGCTTGAATCCAGGGCGATGAAAAACAAGTGCTAGTGAAAATGGTAACTCTGCGTTTATTTCTTGACAGCTTTAACTGCCTGCGGTTGGCAGACGAAGGCGTTATCGGGCACAGCGGCTTGTCCTTGTTGGGGCCCTGTCCAGGAAAAATCCAGTTTGGGTGTATGTTGGCCAGCTCCATGCACGTAGCTAATCGTGATCGGATGCAGCCCCGCTTGTAGTTTTACTGGTCTCTTACCTGTTTTGTCTGGTTTGAACTCATTGGTACCTACTGCGGCAGATGAATCGACTTTCTGCCCCTTTGTCGGAAAATCGGCATCGACCAGAGCCATGCCGCCCTGGCCATGCAGGCGGATAAAGACACGAGTACCGTCGTTCGCATCGGTTTGCACAAAGAAATGGTAATCGCCGTCTTTCGGAATGCGGATGAATCCCTGCCATTGCGCGGCAAAGCCCTTCGTGTCATTGATCCAATTGCTCGGGAACTTGATGCCAGGTGTTAGTTGCACCTCCGTTTCTCGACCGGTAGCTTGCGCGGCCCAGGGAAGCGCTTGGTCGGCAATCAGCGAAAATACCAATCCTGGCTGAGTTCTTTCCACGTTGATCCCTGGTACGAATTCGTTGTCGTAGGGACGGCGAACAACATTGCCTCGCACTATGTTAGCATAGTCATAGACGCGCCGCACCTGGAGAACTCGATCTTTCATCTGTCTCTGGAGCTCAGGAAGTTGAGTAGCTAGGTCACGCGTTTCTTGCGGATCGCTTTCAATGTCGAAAATGCGGAAATCATCTTGATGGTTCTTGATATCAGTTCGCACGCCGATGTACTTGCCAATGCCTATTGCTTGTTGTTGCCCGCGTCGGGCTCCTTGATGCTCTGGTACAAAGTCAGCTATCCGTGGAGTTTTACCGGGGTAATTGTATTCAAAATAAACAACTCCCTGCTTTTGTCGGTTGGCATGCCCGGTCAGCGTTGGTACTAGAGAAACCCCATCAGCTCGGGCAGGCAATGGCACTCCTGCCAAATCGGCAAAAGTCGTCATCCAGTCGTGAAACTGGCAAGGAAAACTTGATTGTTGCTTCTTGGGAATGCCCGCTGGCCAACGTACGAGCGCGGGAACGCGAATGCCGCCTTCCAACAAATCGCGCTTGATGCCGTCAAAAGGACCATAGGAACGAAAGAATGCTGGATTTTGTACGAATCGATAAAAACTGCCTTCGTTGTGTGGGCCGTTGTCTGAGGTGAAGACAACGAGGGTATTGCGGTCGATTTTAAGGTCTTTCAACAATTGCAGAATATCACCAACTGCTTCGTCGACTCGCCCGATCATAGTAGCATGGCGTTTAGCTGCTTCTGGCCATTTCTTGTGTTTGTATGCGGGCATAATGTACGAATCGATTTCTCCCTTGGCCGTGTTGATCAAATGGCCTGGTTGACCGAGCCATTGCACTCCGCCCTTCAATCCCCCACCTGCTGGATAAGCGCATGTTGGCACTTTCAACGCGGCGTGCGGCGCAATGTACGTAAGCGCCAGGAAGAATGGCTGATTGTTCCTAGAGTCGTGATTGGCCTTTTCATGGTCATAGATCCATTTTTTTGCACGAGCCGTCAACAAATCGGTCGAGTAAGCTTTGTCACAATCCTGGGTAATGATGCGGTTCTGGTCCCAGATGGCTGTCATTTTGCGTGGCCCTGCTCCTGGATCGTGCGCTGGATAGTGGCGATGTCCGGCAATGTGATCCAAATATCCAAAGAAGTAGTCGAACCCTCGTTTGGTCGGATAAGCTGGCGATTCATCTGGTCCCCCTCCGCTTTCGCGTCCTCCACCGATGCCCCATTTGCCAATTAGCGCTGTAGCATATCCTGCTTCTTTCAGTACGCTGGCTAAAGTGTGCGAGTTTTCCAATGGCATATCGAAGGTGTTGTCGCGAACGACTCGCGCGTTGCCCTGATGCACCCCGGAAAACAACGAAGCCCGCGACGGAGCACAAACGGGTGCTCCAGAATAATGCCGACGCAATTGAATCCCCTCGCTGGCCATTTGATCCAGATGGGGCGTTTCAAGCCGAGGCTGACGTTCGCTACGGCGCGAGTTCTGGTAAAAACACCCCAGATCGCCCCACCCCATATCGTCAACGAGTATGAAAAGAATGTTGGGGCGCGGGGCGTCCGCCATGGCTGCGCCTAAACCCAACATTCCCATGAATATGAAACAATAGATTGATCGCATGTTGCTGGTATTATAAAGAATCATCCTCCGCTGGCTATATAAAAACACATAACCTTGGCAAAATCAATTCCCTACAAAATCCATCCTAACAACGAACAGAACGTATCCCACGTTTGGGTTGCATTGTTAATGAACGCTGCAACAAATTCACGGAAGTGAATGAAACCGCACAACATTAATATCCCAACTAAAAGAATCTGATTAGCTAAGTAGACGATCATCAGAGAGAAAAACGTGCCGTTTTCTTGCAAATCTGGCTGGTCCCGAGGAATGATCCACCCCGTCCAATACAAATGAAAAGCCCACCAAAACCCGACTCCGCCGTATAAAATGGCCCGCCATTCGCTCGAGGGCCAAAACCAATTCAATAGAGAGTACAATCCGGCCCACAACAGGGCCCACAGTGGCAAGAAATACGGCGACAAAGCAATGAAGAGATTGCTTTTGTTCGTTTGAATGTGCCCACCATCTACTCCAACGCGGAAGGCTGATACCTTCCCGAAACTCATCAATACGGCCAGCACATGCGTCAATTCATGTCCCAATACATACCAGTATAAAAATTGGTTGGTAAACAGGCGTCCCCCTGCAAGCACTACCCAAATCAAGGCCCCCATGATGGGGAACCATACGCTTTCGCTTAGCCAGATGCTCATGTTTGAGCCTCCCTGTACGACAGCTTCCATTACCGTCATCGAGAGAATGATTGCCAACGGCAACAGCACGAACCCTCCAATGAACCGTCGTATCCATTTTGCACCTTCGCTCAGCTCCGGAAAATCATCCAACGAAATGGACGAACTTTCCCAGTATTCCGGAATAGCCATGTTGGCTCTGTAAGAAACTGCCTTGGCCCGGCGATTGCACTGAACCAGCATAGAACGCACCGAGGGCAGGGAGTCCTGGTTGGAGCGTCGATTCCACGGCCGCGGAGAAGGCGACCTGCGTTTTCGTTGCGATTGGCTCATGCGTGACACTCTGTTTCGTATGCAAAACGGATTGATGAGTCAATGGCTTTTCCCGATACTGAACGAAATTGTTGGGCTCTGTCAGCATTAGGAATTCCGTTCCGATGCCTTTTCGCATATAGTCGCCTTATGGAAGGCCATATTTTGGCAATTGAAACATCGGGGGCTCGTGCTTCCATGGCTCTCTGGAAAGGTGGCTCCTTGGTTGAGCAAGCAGAGTGGGTATCGGATCGCCGTCATTCGTCCAGCATGTTCCCGCATCTAACTCGCCTCCTCCAACTTCTGGGCGGCGAACGTCTTGAGTTGATCCTCGTCGGCGCAGGCCCTGGATCTTATGGCGGGGTACGTACTGCCCTGGCGGCTGCTGACGGCGTTTCGTTGATTCACCATGGCTGTCAGGTGGTTTCTATCTGCTCGTGGCTGGCGTTACCTGTTGACTATTGTCAGTTCCGGGTTCACGTTGTCTCTAATGCTAGGCGCAGCGGCTGGGCAATTGCTTCTTTTGTCAATCATCGCCAAGATGGTGAATTGTCTATTGTTTCTGCCCAGGAATTAGCCCCTCTCGTGCAGAAGTGGATCCAGGCTGGTGATGTCGTTTGTTCGACGGACGAGGAAGAATTGGCTGACGATTGTCCAATTCCTGCATCATCTATATGCATTGCGCCCCCATCGGCTAGGCTTCTCGGTGAACTCTGGTTTCAGATCTCTCCGGAAGAACGCAAGAAACTCGCCTCGCAAGTACCTCTACCCATTTATGTGCGCCCTCCTCATATTACTCAATCCAATCGCCCCCCATGGGCGATCCGATCTCGTTCACTAAATTCTTGACTTTGGGCTTTACTTAATGCTTCATAGTTCAGTAACAGGGAATTTTGCCTCAATTAACACCGACATGAATGACAAGCACTCAACTGACATACCCGCGTACTCCAAAGGGTTAAAAGGCGTGATTGCCAATGAATCGTCGCTCAGCGATGTACGGGGTGAAGAAGGCCGCCTTCTTTACCTGGGGTATGATATTGAAGATTTGGTCGAGTTGTGCCATTTCGAAGAAATCATTTATCTTCTCCTTAACAAACGTCTCCCAAATAGAATCGAATTAAAGCGCCTTTGCCAGCGCCTTCGCACCGATCGAGAACTCCCTCAACCTATTCTCGACTTCTTTAAAACCGCTACCAAGTCGGCGCGCCCCATGTCGGCCCTTAGAACGGCGGTATCCATGCTTGGAATGTACGACGACCGGACAAAAGACCCGTCGCAGGTCAAGGAAATCGGTCTGAGCCTGATCGCTAAAATTCCGGTCATGGTCGCTTACTATTACCGCGTTTGCCAAGGCCTCGAACTTCCGCCTGTCCGCGAAGACTTGGACGAATCTTCTCATTTCCTATGGCTTCTAAAAGGTAAAGAGCCCGATCCCGATGAAGCCCGTACGCTCGACGTCGCGTACATCCTCCATGCCGACCATGGTATGAATGCTTCCACATTTGCGGCTCGCGTCTGCGTCTCCACGCTTACTGATATGTATTCGGCTATCACTACCGCAATTGGTACGCTCAAAGGTCCCCTCCACGGCGGCGCTAATGAAGGCGTAATTGAAATGCTGAAGGAAATTGGTAGCGAAGCCAATGTTCAAAAATACATCGAGAAAAAACTGGCCAATAAAGAAAAAATCATGGGCATGGGCCATCGCGTCTATCGCACGCTTGATCCCCGCGCTCCTCACCTGCGCCGCATGGCCATTCGACTCACTGAAAAAATCGGCGAACCTAAATGGATCCGTATGTCGGAGAAAATTGCTAAAATCGTTCGCGAACGCAAGGGCCTCAATGCTAATGTCGATTTCTACTCGGCAACGGTTTATTACAGCATTGGCATCCCCACTCGCTTGTTCACAGCTGTGTTTGCTATTGCTCGCGTTGCTGGTTGGGTCGCTCAGGTTCTCGAACAACTCGAAGACAATCGCATTTATCGTCCGTTGACTGCCTATGTTGGCCCTCACACACCTATCCCGGTGCCAACAATCGATATGCGTTGACTTCTCAATCCTTCTTTCCAGTGTTGGACAACATTCGGGAACCGGGAAACTGGTTCCCTTTTCTGTTATATAGATGTCTGGCAAAAGGTTCTCCCTCCTTAGGCATATTCAAAATCATTAGTGTCCGGTAAAAACGAATAAGACAAAATTAAGGTGGCCGCAATGCCCATAAAACGGACCTTACGGATAGCCTTGTGAAAAAGTAAGCTCCC
>CASFPZ010000048.1 GCA_949296365.1 uncultured Akkermansia sp.
ATCAAGCATGACGAGGAGGTGTTTCCATGCATCGAAATGTTTGACGTAACGCTCAGCGCCACTATCCCTGCTGATTTGGAGGACTTTTTGTTTGGAAAGCATTAGTGTCCGGTAAAAACGGATAAGACAAGATTGAGGCATCCGTGGTACCCATAAAACGGACCTTACGGATAGCCTTGTGAAAAAGTAAGCCCCCTCTATCAAAAAAGGTTACTTCAGGAGATCTAACCTCTGTTTCCTGGAGTAGTTTTATCTAGTCCTTTTCTTGTCCCTTAAAAAAGTGAAACAGTTCTCTCCGAGCATGTGTCTTAAAGCTGACCGTCGGAACCGATCTAAAGAACTTCTACGCGTTTTTGACGTTCTGCTACAACACCAAGGCTGAGAAGGTCGACAATAAGACTCTCAAAAATTGGTCTCTTGGGGTCTTCAACTCACGCTTAGTAGAACTACCTTGAGGGGAGACTAACTCAATAGTCTTACCGGACACTAATGATAAAAGTTACTTATTGTGTTCGTATGTAAATATATCATGAACCCAACAAGACTCTTCTCCATAATCGCCAGTCTTGGCTTATTACTCCCTTGTTCCGCGCTTCACACGCTCAGTGAACCAATGACAAAGGAGAACACCTTTATCAAGGCAACTCCCAATTTGTCCACTCCCCCTACCCTGCAACAAGTTAAGAGTCAGATACCCGTACCACAATGGCCTGCCCGGCCAGAGGCAATTTCCAGTTATTGGAAAGCCTGGGAAATTGCCTTCAGTAATTTACACAGCATCGACAAAGGCAGCGGATTTATCGAACCGTACATCGATGCAGGCCTAATCAATGGTAACATCTTCATGTGGGATACAGCCTTCGTTGCCATGTATGGCAAGTACGCCTCCGGAGCATTCAGTTTTCAAGCCTCGCTGGATAACTTCTATGCCAAGCAACATTCAGATGGCTTCATCTGTCGAGAAATATCCCCTAAAGACGGTTCCGACGATTTTGAAAAATACAATCCATCAAGTACGGGGCCCAACATCATGGCCTGGGCAGAATGGGATTACTACCAGTTTACCAACGATAGAGAACGCCTCCAACGTGTCTTTCCTCCTCTTGTTGCCTACTACAGATGGTTGCGCACAAACCGTTCTTGGCAAGACGGTTCCTATTTCCTCAGCGGCTGGGGATGCGGAATGGACAATCAACCTCGCCTCCCCAAAGGTAAGGGATATCACGTCGCCTACTCCCACGGTTTCATGTCGTGGATCGATGCCACACTCCAGCAAATCATGTCGGGTAGAATCCTGTTGAACATGGCCAAAGAATTAGGCCGGGAAACAGATCTTGCCGACATCCAAGAAGAAGTCGACTATCTGACTCAATTCGTCAACGACAAAATGTGGAACGAAAAGACACATTTCTATAGCGACAAATTCCGCGACGGCACAATTTCTCAAGTACAGACAATAGGCGCTTACTGGGCCTTGTTAGCCGGTGTCGTACCACAGGAACGTATGAATTCTTTCCTCGCGGCGTTGGATGACCCACAAAAATTTAACCGTCCCCACCGTATTCCAACACTTGCAGCAGACGATCCTGGATACGACAAAAATGGTGGTTATTGGAGAGGATCCGTCTGGGCTCCAACGACTTACATGGTTTTAAGAGGGCTCAGAGCCATCGGACATAGAGACCTAGCTTACTCAATTGCACTCAATCACTTTAACTCAGTCACCAAGGTATTTCGAGACACAGGTACTTTCTTCGAAAATTACTGCCCTGAAAAAATTGAAGGAAGAAGTCGTAAAAATCACGTTGGTTGGTCCGGTCTCCCCCTATTGCGGTGTTGCTCGAATACATATTCGGCTTACAACCAGATATCCGTAACAACACTCTCATTTGGGATATCCGCCTAACGGACGAATTCGGTGTTGAAAAGTACCCCTTCGGCAACAAAGTTCGAATCAACCTCAGTTGTGCCAAAAGAAACAAAACAACCGACGAACCCCAAATAACCATTTCTTCGCCAAGAGACATCAAAGTCATCCTGCTCTGGGAAAACGGTCGTAAAGAATTAAATATCAAAGCTTCCACATAGAATCGGTTCCTTTAATTCCCCTCTCCCGCTCCAGCATAGCAAATTCTCAACGACACCATTGACAAAACAAAAGGTGATCAACAGAAATTCACAGAAATTCTATGTCTTTACGCCTTCGTGAAACGTAGGTAAAAAATTTTAGAGGATTTATTTGAAAGATTTTGGGAGGGTGATCGTACGTATAGGTACAGTAAAGATTTTACTTTTATGAAATTGCATACTCTATCTATGTTGTCTCTTGCAGGCATTTCCTTGATTGCAGCCAGTTGCTCAAGCCTACCAGAAGTTGAAAATGCCACCAGTACTACAGTGATGTTACCAGCCGTGTCGATGAAGCCACAAACTTTTGTGACATTGGATCCATCGACCTGTTCTGTGCCAGACGGCATGTCAGTTGCAGCAGATGGGAGCATTATCCTTGCAGCGCCCAACTATATTGACTACGAAAAAGTAGGTGGAGCCAAATTGTTCCGCATCGACAAGAATCGGAACGTATCGGTTTGGTTTGACAAGTTACCAGCTCACCCCGACACCGGCAAAGTACATCCCATGGGCATCGAATTTGGTCCCGACGGGAACCTTTACATAGCCGACAACCAGTATTTTAACAACAAAGACTACAAATCTCGCCTTCTGCGAGTCGTCGTAGAAAATGGCAAACCAGTTCGTTGCGAGGTTGCCGCCTCAGGTTTCAAGCTTGCCAATGCAGTACGTTGGCACAATGGCAAAGTGTACGTCAGCGACACGCACTTTGACCTACCCGGGCAACCCAACCACAGCGGCGTGTATGCCATTTCACTAGAGGAATTGAACCAAGGAGAAGTTAAGATCGAGCCACTAGGCCAAGATTCCCATCTTGTAGCCGAATACGTAGCCAAAGCAACCCCAGGATCCGAAGCAGAAACAGATGGGGCAGACGGAGTTACTTTTGACAACCAGGGGCGCATGTACAGCGGGCGCTTCGGCGATGGAGTTCTCTCCCGGACGACCTTCAACAATGCAGGCGAACCCATCTCGCAAGAAATTTTAGTTGATGATCCCTCTATCACTTGCTGCGATGGAATCGTATGCGACAAGGATACGAACAAAATTTACATTACCAATTCCAAGCGCAACACGATTCACGTTTACGATCCCGCCAAGTCGACATTCCAGATCATCGCAGAAAACAACGACACGACAGGAGCAGGAGGCCTTCTCGACCAGCCCTGTGAACCGCTTGTCATCGGGAATCAACTGATCATCGTCAATTTCGACATGCCCTTCCCAGGTATGAAGAATACCAAACACGATCAACCCGTTGGCCTTTCTGTCATCAAACTTGATAAATAATTAAACCATTCAGGGCAAGGTAGCATTTCTGTCTTGCCCTGACCGCATTATGTATTGTAGAAAACACAGTATGTCTTTGAACTGCTTTATTAAAACCACAGTTTGCCTATTTGGCCTTGCCAGCACAACGCTAGCGCTGGCAGCTTCCGACAATTCAACCAACACCCAACCAGCCATGACCACACCAGCAGCTGCACCAACCAAAGCGCCATTCCAGAAGAAGTATACTAATAAAGACTTCTACGATGAAAATGGTAATTTCAAACAAGATGTCGCTCGCAAAGCCTTCTATGAGATGTTTGCCTACTATGACATCCCCGTTACGCCATTGATGGAAAAAGAAATTTGGTTTACGGACTTTGGTTTGGGGGATTTTGAGCATGTAGGCATGGGCGGTATTTTCTGGATCAACGACAAGGAGCACGGCTATTTTTCTCACGATATTTACCTGTTACCCGGCCAAATGATTCCGGAACATCGTCACGTGAAGACCGATATGCCCGCCAAACACGAATCCTGGCTTGTCCAAAAGGGGTTCTGTTATAATTTCTCTGAAATTGGCGAACCGACCCAAGATGCGCCAGCAATTCCAGAATCCCAGAGAGCCACCACCATCTCCAAGAACATGGTTATTCAAAAAGCCGGGGAATTAGTCCGCCTCAAGAAGATAGAATCCTGGCACTTTCTGTATGCCGGGCCCCATGGAGCAGTAGTTTCGGAGTATGGATGTTACCACGATAACAACGGGCTTCGTTTCTCCAATACGAAAGCTAAAATGTAATTGTCAAATTTTCAGGGACTCCTTTTAAGTTATGAGAAAGGTCAATCATTTCGGCATACCGACAAGCAAGGTGCAGCCAGACGAAGTCTACAACGAAGGCTGGAAACTGCATTTAACCGATTTCAATAAGAGCCCGAACAAAATTGAATTTTTGCGTTTTGAGCCGGGGAGTTGTTTGCACGAACTCATCCAGAATGTTGCTCACATTGCCTACGAAGTCGATTCTTTAGAAGAAGAATTGAAAGGAGCCCATGTTTTACTAGAACCAGTCGTATGCAGCGAATCCCTCACTATCGCGTTTATCGAAGAAGAAGGGATTCCGCTGGAACTCATGGAATTCAAACATTCTTAACCCTTAGTTTCACAAGTTAACCATCAATTGCCATGGTTCAAAAATTTATTAATTCACCCGATCGCATCACCCAGGAAGTTTTGGAAGGACTTGTTGCGGCCTATCCCGCCCAGGTTGCATTAGCAGACGAGAACATCGTCGTTCGAGCTACCCCTAAGAGCCAAGACAAAGTCGCCATCGTCACGTTAGGAGGGTCAGGCCACGAGCCAGCCCTCAGCGGATTCGTAGGCGAAGGGATGTTAGATTGTTCAGTCGTTGGCGATATATTTGCGGCTCCCGGCGCACAGCGTTTATTCAAAGCCTTGCAATTGTTCAAGCGCGACGCTGGTATTTTGCTCGTCGTTCTCAATCATTCAGGCGACGTTATGAGCGCCAACATGGCCGTCCAGTTAGCCGAACGCGCAGGCATCAAGGTCAAGATTTTGCTAACGCACGACGATATCAGTGCCGGGCTTGATGCCCCGAACGATGATCGCCGTGGACTTGCAGGTTGCGTACCCTTGTACAAAGTCGTCGGGGCGGCAGCCGAAGAAGGGAAAACTCTAGATGAGATTCTTGAAATTGGCAGTCGTTTCAACGAACAGATAGCAACGATTGCAGTAGCCTCCCGCAGTTGCACGCATCCGCAAACAGGAGACGTCATTGCCGAGCTTCCAGACGGAGAGATCGAAATTGGCATGGGCCAGCACGGAGAAGGTGGAGGTGGCCGCCAGAAGTTCACCAATGCCGACGATGTAACCAGCCAGATGTTGGATCTCTTGCTCCGCAAATTGCATCCTCAAGCAAGCGACAAAGTAGCGCTTTACATCAACGGTGTAGGAGCTACAACCCACATGGAATTGAGCATTGTTTTCCGCAAGGCAGCTCAAATTCTCGCCGAACAAGGCATTACCATTGTTGATTCACGCATTGCAGAGATTCTGACCGTGCAAGAACAAGCCGGTTTCCAGATGATCCTCGTCAAAGTCGACGACGATCATATCGACCTCCTCAAAAAATCGTCCAATGCACCTTATTGGACAGTGATCGGCAAGTAATATTCATTTTAACTATTGCCAGCCTCTGTTCATTTTCTCTATGAGCAGAGGCCGTTTTGAGCCATGGATACACTCACTATTGACGATTTCAAGAGAATGCTCACGGCAGCTTACGATGCCGTGAAAGAACGCGAGCACGAATTTTCCCAGCTCGACTCGATCACGGGAGACGGAGACCACGGTACAGCTATCGTTCAAGCACTCGCCAGCGTCGTAGAAGTCGCGGTTCCAGCCAGCGAATACCAGCAAATGTTCAACGACATTAGCTTCAACATCATGTTGAAGACAAGCGGCTCCACCAGTACGCTCCTCGGCGGATTCTTTTTAGGGCTAGCCGATCACACCGAAGGGCAATCGCTCACGCCTAGCCAGGTCAAGCAAGCTTTTCAGGGAGCACTCGACGGCGTCAAGAAACAGACAAAAGCCACAGTCGGCGATAAAACCATGATGGACGCGTTGCAACCAGCAGTTGAAGCCATCGTCAATTCCGCCTCAGAAGATATTGTTCAAATCATGCAGGAAGGTGCAGAAGCAGCCCAACAAGGAGCAGAAGCCACCATCCCGATGAAGGCCAACTTTGGGCGAGCCCGCAACTACGGAGAAAAATCTATCGGATACATGGATTCGGGCGCGGCTTCGTGGTCGTGCATGTTTGGAGCATTTGCTCGAGCTCTTCACTCATAATTTTTACCCAACTAACCCCAAAAATCACACATAATATGGCTGATCTAGACGATCTCAGAGAAGGAAGCCGATTTGGCATCGGCACACCCGTTGCAAAACAAGACCCCTTTTACGTCAAAGGTGCAGAAAATTTGTCTTGGGGGGCCAAGCACAGGTTGAGTCGCATCTTCAATCCCAAATCAGGCCGGGCAGTCATGTTGGCATTCGACCATGGTTTTATCATGGGTCCGACCTCCGGAGTCGAACGCATCGACCTGAACATTGCCCCGCTCATGCAGTATGCTGACTGCTTAATGTGTACGCGAGGCATTCTGCGGACGAGCGTTTCCCCGACCCTCAATAAGCCTATTTGCATGCGATCTGATGCAGGGACTTCGATTCTAACCAAGCTCAATGACAACGTCATCATCGACATTGAGGACGCCATTCGTCTCGATGTTTCGGCAATGGCCGTCATGGTAGCCATGGGCGATCCCGACACCGAGGCGACAACAGTCGCCAACCTCTATCGCCTGGCAGACCAGGGCCACAAGTACGGCATACCCGTCATGGGGGTAACAGCTGTTGGCAAAGACATGGCTCGCGATTCCCGTTATTTTTGCTTAGCCTCACGCGTTTGTGCAGAGAACGGGGCCAGCATCGTTAAAACTTACTACTGCGAAGGTTTTGCCAATGTCGTTGCCTGCACACCAGTACCGATCGTTATCGCCGGTGGCAAGAAGTTGCCCGAACGCGATGCGCTTGAACTCTGCTACAAAGCTATCAATGATGGTGCAGCAGGAGTCGACATGGGGCGCAACGTATTCCAGAGCGAATGCCCAGTCGCCATGATTCAAGCCGTCAGCGCTTTGCTGCACGAAAATCTTAGCGTTGACGAAGCGTTTAGCATGTACAACGACCTACGTAACGACGCCACTAAATAACAAAGTAGAACAAAATTTCATGATTTAGAAGGGTAAGGAAAGAGAGCAATTCCCTTTTCTTGCCCTTTTCCTTTGCCCCGTTTTTCCAGTCCTTACCTCTCCAGCTTTCAGGAACTTCTCATGCAACAAGCATCCTCTGTATATACCGATACCAAACCCCACTATGAGCTTCTAGACGGCCTGCGTGGAGTTGCAGCACTCGTAGTCATCTGGTTCCACATTTTTGAAGGCTTTGCCACTAGTCCCTTCGACCAAGGCGTCAACCATGGTTATCTCGCTGTGGATTTTTTCTTTATTTTGTCAGGATTCGTCGTTGCCTATGCCTATGACGACCGTTGGAAGCGAACTTTGTCTTTGGGGAATTTCTTTAAACGACGGCTCATTCGTTTGCATCCGATGGTAATTTTGGGAGTCATTTTGGGTGTTTTCACCTACAGCCTTCAAGGTAGTGAGCGTTGGGACCACACAGTTGTTCCTTTTACCAGCGTCTTGTTGGCCATGCTCCTCAATCTGTTTCTCATACCAATAGTACCAGGTTCAAATCTCGATGTTCGAGGCAATAATGAAATGTTTCCACTCAATGGCCCCCACTGGTCTTTGTTTTTTGAATACATAGGCAACATCCTCTACGCCCTAGTCATTCGGCATCTTTCGACGCTCTGTTTGGGCATTCTCGTATTCCTTGCAGGATGTGGCATTTGTACTTTCGCTATTGGCAACTATTCCGGTTTTGGCCATCTTGGTGTCGGGTGGTCGATGATTGACAACAATCTCTGGGGAGGTTTTCTTCGGATGCTTTTTGCCTTTTCAGCAGGTTTGCTTATGTCGCGGCTATTCACCCCCTGGAAATCTATTCGAGGAGCGTTTTGGGTTTGCAGCCTTGCCATCATTGCCCTGCTATGCGTACCCTATGTTGGTTCGCAGGATGCGCCTTGGGTCAATGGCATTTACGATTCCATCTGTGTCATTTTCTTATTTCCGTTGATTGTTTGGGTTGCCGCTTCTGGCAAGGCCATTCATCCCGTTTCGGTCAAAGTCTGTCGATTTCTGGGCGACATTTCCTTCCCCATTTACGCCATTCACTATCCATTTGCCTATTTGTTTTATGCATGGCTTTGGAAGTCAGAAGAGAAAGTTCCATTTTCCGAAGCCTGGCCCTATGCCTTGCTCCTCTTTTTTGGCAGCATCATCCTCACTTGGATTGTTTTAAAATTCTACGACCTTCCCGTTAGGAAATGGCTCTCACAACGCTTTCTTTCCCATAATAAATTCAAATGACGGATCAGGTTCGCCACTCGACAAGACTGATCCATATTGGTTGTTGAATTTCTGTTCACCGCGTTTATACTCTGCCTAGTCGGCATGGTTGCTCCCTGGAGTCATCCCGGCGCCAGGTCCTTAGTTCAGCCATGACCGCTGAGAGCTCTTACTTTTTCACACCATGACAGAATCAGAAGATTGGACCATATCCCCACCGCTTCCCAATAAGATTTTCCCTTGGGAACAATACAACCCAGTCACTCGCGCTGAAGTAGACGCCTTCTTCCACAGTCCGGAAGTTGAAATCATCAAAGAACGCATGTGCGACATTGGACGCCGCATGTGGGCTCGAGAATACGTCGACGGCAATGGTGGCAACATCTCCGTGCGAGTTGCTAAAAACCTCGTTCTCTGCACGCCGACTCTGTGCTCGAAAGGTTTTATGAAGACTGAGGATATTTGCTTAGTCGACATGGAAGGCCGCCAGAAGGCAGGTATTCGGCCCTCGACGAGTGAAGTCAAAACCCACCTGGCCATGATGAAGTCCATCGGCTGCAATTCTTGTATCCACGCTCACCCGGCCTATTGCAATGCCTTCCTCTGCGCAGGCATTGTTCCGCCATCCGGCATCAATTCCGAAGCCGATATTTTCCTAGGCCACATTGCCATTGCGCCTTACGGTACACCAGGTTCGCCCAGCGTAGCAGCCGCCGTCGCTGAAGCAGCTAAAAAGTCTTCCGTCGTTTTCATGGAAAACCATGGAGTCATCACCGGCGCACGTCATGTCGAAGAAGCATACTGGTTCATGGAAAATGCCGATGCCTACTGCCGCATCATCATCCTCGCGGCTGGACACAAAGAACCCCTCAAGCAAATCGGGCCAGAAGGCATCAAAGGTCTCTTTGAAATCCGGAAATCCATCGGCTACACAGACCCAGATAACATGCCGCTCTACAACACAGAGACTTTTGCCGGTTACCAACTCGGCAAATCCGGTGACTAATTGTCTCCTTCCTCAATAAATAATAAGCTCGCTACTCTGCCCCACTGAGTAGCGAGCTTTTTTGATTTCTGAGGTTACAAAACCACTCACCCCATCAAGAGGAGAAGCATCATCTTTTCAATCAAATCCAGTGATACTTACTCTTTTATAACTTCTTGCCAAATATCGCTTTTCGTAATCAAGCCATCTCCATGGCAATGCGAACAGACCTCATATAACCCCATCCTATAATCATAGATCTTTCCTGTGCCATTACAGATCGTACATTTTCTGACAAAAGGACGTTTCTTCGGACTATTTTTCGGCTTTTTGGGTTTATTGATCGCCTTGTCAGCATCAGATTTGACAATTTTCTGCCAAAAAGATTTGGCAGCTTCTCTCAAACAGTGTCTCCAACTAGCCTCTGCCCCTGGGATCAAAGACACCGCGACTAAACAGGTTGTAATCATTAAGATTTTTCTCATGGTATTATGTGTTATTGATTAGGTTGCCCCCTTGGGACTTTTACCCTCCAAGGTTTCCACGCATAGTCTGATTTGCCCTTTTTGCACAATCAGCTGAATGGAAACGCTTTTCAACACAATCCCCCCCACAGTCACCATTCACTGCCTGCCCCTGTTGATCCGTATTCCATGAATCCATTCTACAACTGACGACAGATGTCGGTAGAGACTTACAGATTCTTATCTTTTCTAGCTAATACTCACATCCTTGTCAATATAGAAATTCAAGAAACAGGTATAATAATCGCTATTTCAGTAATGTTGTTTTTAACGTACTAGACAGTAATCAAATTTTCTGTAAAAATTCTCCATTGAAGTCTTTCTATGGAGAGAGCCTCAATGATATCTATGGGTTTGGGTCATGCTTATTATTATCAGACAGACATACATTGAGAAGTGTTTCAAACACTTCATAGAACTTCTCTAGGCGATCACAATGGCCAGAATCATACTAATGACTTATGTAGAACTATTACACTTTCTTGAGATTTTGAGAGAAAATTGGATATAAAATACACAAAGATAATAAAAGAGGGTGCCTCGTTCATTACGACACACCCTCTCACATCAATCACGCCTTATCCGCTTTAACGGGCAGTAATAATTATGATTGGTTTCAATAAAAGGGATCGGTTAGGGTTATCCAGCCATCTCCGTTGCAATTGGGGCACGTATAACTATATCCGTTATATCCTACGACTTTCCCACTGCCATTACAGGAAGAACACCTTATCCTTCGAGGAGGCTTAGGATTGAATTCTCTCGGCTTTACTCTTGACTTTGATTTACTACTCCCCCCTTTGACAGCTTTGGCCAACCTATCCCAAAAACCGGCTTGTACATCCGGGACCACGGTCCAAAGCCCTAAACACGTTAACACAATAATGATTTTTTTCATATTATATTATTTAGGTTTTTTTATTACACATTTCTGAAAATTAAATTCAGAATACTTATCCTGCAAAGATTACCGTTTCATATATTTACATTGTTATAAAATTGTTTTACGCTCCTAAAATAATTCATATAACAATCTTTCTCTTTTACTTGAAAATCAAAAAGGAGTTCCTCCAAAAATAATTCATCTTCATCGTTTTGTAATGCTTCTAAAGCCAGAATGTCGCAACAATATTTCAAACATTCCGTCATGCGGTTGTTGTCTGAAATATTTTTGATCGCCTCTTGGAGGTTTTTATTTCTGTAAGAGATAGACAAATCAGGCAATTCGAGATTAAGAGCTTTAGCTATTGAGCAAAGCTGTTTCTTCATGGCAGCGTCCAGTTTTTCCGACCTCCAGGCCGTTTTCAAACAGGCCTCCATAATGTATTGATTGGTCGTATTTTCAGCGATGAAATCCTGAATGAGATCTCCAGAAATTCCGCCCTCGCCACTTCTCGATTTTTCTATCGACTCTGTTTCTTCTTTCACTGAACGAAATCCGATTTCGAATTCTCGCACAGTAAAATAACAGACACCTTCTAAAGCAGCATTAGCCAACGTCGTCAAAATGGATTTACGGATTTCACGTCCACTGAATCCATCGCCAATTTCAGCTAATGTATCTAGTTCTTCTTCAGTCAAAGCAGAAAGCAACGGAAGTTTTTTCGGGATCATTTTCTTGATCAGTAATTTCCGCGCCTTCTGGTCTGGGCGTTCGAACTCGACAAAAGCCAAGATACGAGATTTGAAGGCTTTGTCAAAATCGGCTACCATGTTCGTTGCAAAAATCACAATTCCATCAAAGTTTTCCAACAGCTGAAACATTTCGTTCGACATCCTGTTGTAATGCTTGTCTGAACCAGTCTCCGCATTTCCCACCCGTTTGCTCAAAAATGAATCAGCCTCGTCAAAAAATAAGACTGCATCTTGTTCTTGAGCATTTTTGAAAATCTTTTGCAGGTTTTTGGGGCCTTCACCTACCCATTTCGACTCAATTGAGGCATAGCTAGCCAGAATAATCTTCTTTCCCAATTCAGCGCAAATTGCGTGAGCGCACATCGTTTTACCCGTACCAGGAGGCCCATAAAAACACAAAATTGTTTTTGTATGAGGATCCACCTCAGCAAACCCCCATTCCTCAAAAATTTTTTTGCGCCCCCGAATCAAAGCTATACTCCGTTGGACTTGGCGCCGAACCTGATCCGTCATGACCACTTTATCCAAGGTATACGTCGGCTCCACTGCTATAAAACTAGGCAGAGAATCCTCATCGTCATTGTTCTCATGAGATGGTTTATTCTCCGGTTGTAAGGCCCCTTCAGATTTTACGGATTCAGAAAGAAGAATTAGCAATACTCTTGCAACTTCTTTGGGAATATCTAAATGTAAACAACGAAGTTGGAAATTACGCCATTTTTTAGCATCGATTTTAACATTTTCATCACCAAAAATCCAATACATGTTTTCTTTTACCATAGATTGGACATTGGCATAAGACGATAATTTAGGATTTAAAATTATTTTGATTTTCCCACATGTCCCAGGTTTTTCAAATAATCGTGATTCTCTAAGATTAGTTTCTATCTGTATTTGCAACTTGTTTAGTTCATCAAAACTAACATTACATTCTTTAGAATATTCAATATCTATCATATTGCCCATATCACAAAAAATTATAACATTTTACCAAATCACTTTTATGGAACAATTATAAAGGAATACGTTGATTTTTCTTAAGTTTAACTCCCTGTCTGGATTCTATCTGTAGAGTTCCGACTTGTTGATTCTGAGCATTTAACGCAGCCAAAGATACAGTTGTTCTATCAGAATGCTTTATAAAGTCTTTAACAATAACAGATGTTACACCTTTATCTTTCAGTTCTTTTCTATTTCGTAGTTGCCTCTGAACAACTTCTTCTGTAATGACAGAAAAAATCGTGATTGCCCCTCCAATTAACAAGGCAGTACTAACAACCTCAATAGCACCAGTCGCTATTTCTCCTGCTACCCCTGCAACCATTTCTCCTGTTCCATCACTGAATAAATCAGCTAACAGTTCCAATATAAAGTCAAACATGGCCTATATCATAATTTAATTTTAATTCCTTGTTTATCTCCTAGAGCTAGTAAAAGATCTTCATCTAATTTTGTGCCAAGAAATGGAACTGATTTTACAATATTGCCTTTTTCGTCTATTAGTGTTACAAGTACAGAAGTATCATCTTTATATTTCTGCAATATCCTCTGTAATCCCATCTCTTTACGTACAGTATTACTAACTTCAAGAGGCATCATACTAATTTTAGAAACAAATACCTCACTTCCCAATGACTTATTCTCATTCGCCCAATCAGTAATTTCATTGAGAGTAATCACACGCGGACGACTTCGATAATAAACAATCGCCGCAATACCTCCCAATATAATAGCGAGACAAGCATATCTAACGCCAGGAAGTAATGTTTTTATAGAATCAATATCCATCTCCCCGCCTTTCATAATTATCGTCTTATTCAGTATTTATATAAATTTTTCAAATTTTAATCTCTAGAATAGGTTTTCCTTGAAACTGTTTTCGCGTATTCGCAGACATCCCCCCTTGTGAGCGAATCATCTGCTCTTCCACAATCTCCCCGTCTCTACCCATTGCTACATTAATAACGCTGGATTTTAAAGCATTAAGCTGATCAAGGGTAGTTTCAGTATAATTACCCCTTTTTTTTGCTTCTTCAATATAGGGAGCCAGATCTTTCCCTGAAATTACATAGACTTCGCTAGCCCCCTTTCTCTTTAGATACTCTAATTTTTCATTAATCCACTGAGTAATATCAGTAAAAAGATCAATCAGAAAGCCCACAGCCCAAATAGCAGCTGCAATCAGAGCCCCTATAGCCATAGAAACCAAATCAAAAAGATTTCTCGCTAAACGTCCTAATTCACTTAATATGCCCATAATATTATAGTGTAATAGTTCTAAACATTTGACCATTCAACATAGCTTCAAGGTCAGAATCAATCTGTTTACATAAAATTCGTTTCTTGGGATAACAATCTTCTAATAATGCATTTAATTCGCCATTCGAAAAGAAAATGCATAACATAATACCCTGATCAATATTAACTCGGAAAATATGAGCTCGCTTTGCGCCAGAAATAGTTTTTTTTGAATTAATCCATGATAAAATTGAATTTAAAGAAGCTTCTTCAATCATTTCTGATTCTAAAGTAAGCGACTGATTTTTCTTAAAGAATTCTATTAACTGACTTTCAAAATCCGTTGACTGTTTAGCCGAAGAAGACACTGTTCTACGGTTAACTATCTCAGAGAGATTTTCCACAAGCTCATCTAGCTGTTCACCCATTCGTGTGAATTTACTGAATTTTTTCTTTTCCATGAAATTAATTAACGGATAGATCACTTGATCTGAAATTAGATCGGGAATGACCATATGATTTCCGGACATTGTATTTTGCAGGATCTAAGAGCATTCCGGAATGAAAGACACTCTTTCCTAGTTGGTTAAATTGGGGAAATAATTCAGTCCCATCTAACATTACCATTAAAATTTCACACACCGTCAATGAGATGACAGCATGCCAAATCTGAAACAACGCGCCGAATTGATTTGGAGAGACACCCAACAACAGACTATCCTCTGGCAAGGTATTTACCGGAGTATCCCAGGGAACAGATTGTGTTGGTTGATTATATATCATCGTCATAAAGCCCTCTACAATATTCATCCGCGCGACCATAGAGCCTAAGCAGCTCGTAACGTTTTACTTTTAGCGGATTTGTTATCCGTTCAATTTTGAGGAAAAATCTAAGAAATATCTCTGAATTTTCCAGGCATTCATTCTCAGTTTAATTCGGCTTATGACGAATAGAATCATCCTCAATCGTCATCCTTAAGTGATTGATTATTGATTTTTTCATGAATTAGATCGTTTAGCATTGACTACGGATAACAAATCCGCAGGGACTAATATCGACACACAGCCATGACGAACACAGATACAGAAGCACTTAACAAGGCGGCATTGCAACTTTTTACGCAATATGGTTTAAGTCTTTGGGAAGCCGCAATGCTCATACGCCATCTTTATCGAAATTTACCAGGGAAAGGGTCTAAATTAGCTCGGGCCGAGAAATGTATACAACTGGGGAAACAGGAGTTAGCAAGGCAGGAAAAGACCGTAACATTTGCCACAGCAGTTCAGGAAACGCTTGAAGCCAAACGGAACAAACGCCAACGAACGCTTGTCGAGATCAAATACATTTGCAACAGGTTAATGGGACGTTGTCCCAAGTTAGCACAAAGGCGAGTACGCAGCATACGTCCGGAAGAATGTCGGGCTTGGATAGAGACAGCATTTTCAACACCACGCCAGCAATACAAAGCCCGTCTGATCATGAGCGGAGTATTTACGATTGCTTGTCGCCGAGGTTGGTGTTCCACCAATCCAGCAAGCAGTAAAGCGCTCGACATACCCCCTCCAGTCGAACATCCCGTCAGTATATTAAGCATTTCAGAAGTTGAACGCCTCAAGGCCACAGCACAGAGACTATACGGAGGGAGTTGTTGTGCCGCACTGGGGCTCATGCTCTATGCTGGGATACGACCGGCAGAAGTTACACGTCTTACGTGGGATACAATTGATCTTGATGAAGATGTGATCACGCTTCATCCAATTCACACCAAAACGGGTGGGCCACGCCACGTCAGCATCCTCCCCATCCTCCGCCAATGGTTGTTACCTTGCAAACCACCCCAGCAGAAACACAACAGCCACCCCATCTGTCCAGCCAATTGGACGACCAAATGGAAACATATACGCAACATTGCCGGATGGGGGTTAGGAGGGCTTCCCTGGGTACAAGATGTACTCAGGCACACCTTTGCCAGTTATCATCTCAAAAGATTCCACAATTTATCAGAGCTCCAATATGAGATGGGACATAACCAGCCTCATTTACTCCGGAAGCGTTATCTCAATATGGCAGGATTAACGAACCAGGCAGCCAAGCGTTTTTGGGGAGAATCCAGTTCGCCTTCCTTCACCTAGTTTTTGTCATGCTTGAGGAAAAATCTTGCTACACGCTCTAAAATCTGATTAGTTTTGTTTTGTCATCTACTCAAGCGCACGTGGCGGAATGGTAGACGCGCTAGATTCAGGTTCTAGTGGGGGCAACTCTGTGAAGGTTCGAGTCCTTTCGTGCGTACCAAACGATCCCTTTTAAGTTAGCGCTTAGAAGGGGTTTCTTGTTTCGAGAGGGGGGGGCGTGATGATTTCATGGAACGGGTTCCATCTGAGTCAGAGAACATACACGTTCAACCCAGAAGGAATGTGTATGGCAGGATGCCATTCAGAAACACCGACCAGTCACGAAAAATGCCATCAAACATCTGATGGGAAAAGGACTGATAGACGGACGTACGACCAATTACCTCATCTCGCTTACAATAGCCAAGTTCCACTCCGATAAACTCGCGAACGCTCATGCCGTCTTTTATGTGATACTCCGTCTGCTCGTACTTAAACCGTAAAGGTGCTGGACGAACAGTACTTCAAATGCCAAGCTAGCCCCAGTGCTGTGGAGTGATGTAAACTACCGGCAGACCGAAAATGAAGAGTTTGTTCTGCAAACCAAACAGCTCCACGTTTTCTAGAAGACATTCACACCCATCATTTAACCATACAATCATGTCAGGTCCATTTTAGAGCAGGATGAGCAAGAGACAGGCAGATATCGCCTTGCCGGGGCAGAGGTTTCCGTTTTTTCCCCACCAGGTACCAACAAAGCTCCTCGCCGCCCCGGGAGAAGGAAGCAACGAGGAGCACGAAACTAGGACCAGAGAAGATTTATCTGAATTTCAGATTTTTCCTGACATCGTCAACGTGTCTCCTAAAATTCATCAGAGAATCGCAATGCGATGCAGGGAGGCTGCTTTGCAAGCATTGTCTGATTGAATCACCTGCTGGGTCTTGGACAATGCTATCTCCCATCTTTGACAGTAGGAAGGCAGAAAATATTACCTAATTGATTGTAAATCAGTAAGTCACAACCCAAAATGATTCTGTCCGTTATATGTTATAA
>CASFPZ010000049.1 GCA_949296365.1 uncultured Akkermansia sp.
GGAACCCAGGTTGGATCTCCTAAAGTAACTTTTTTTGATAGGGGGGGGCTTACTTTTTCACAAGGCTATCCGTAAGGTCCATTTTATGGGCATTGCGGATACCTCAATACTGTCTTATCTGTTTTTACCAAAAATTAATACAAGGAAGCTTGACGAGTTGAGGAAGTCTGCGAGCTTGTTGCCTAGGGTGTAAAAAAAACCATGGGTTCATTCTCGAGAATGAATCCATGGTTGAAAGGAAAAAACAAAAAACGTTGAAAAAAGCTAACCCTAAAAGCTCACGCCTTGCGGTGGAGTTATGATTCCTTAAGTTGGTGTATTTGTCAACATGTATTCGTAACCTGATAGTGAATTGTGCTCCGGATTTTGCTGAAAAGGGAAAGCAAGCATTAAGGGTAAGAACATGGTAAGATAAAGGATAATTTGTATCAGGCTTTGTTCGAATAATCGCGGTGGCCAAAGATGGACGTGCCGACGCGAACCATCGTGGCGCCTTCTTCTACTGCGATTTCGAAGTCGTGGCTCATGCCCATGGAGAGTTCGTGAATAGTGTGTGGGCTTTGCTCGTTGAGCTCGTCCCGAAGAGAACGTAACTGCTGGAAGAACGGGCGGGCATCGTTCGGGTCGTCCACTGGCGGTGGGATGCACATCAGTCCGCGAATGTCAAGATGCCCTAACTCAAGTAAGGCCCCCCAGGCAACTTTCAGCTCGTCTGGAGAAAACCCGAATTTAGAATCTTCGCCGCCGATGTGAACTTCGAGAAGGATCGGTTGGCAGACGCCGAATTCCTGGGCCACTGAATCCATGTACGTGGCGAGGCGCAGCGAATCGACGGAATGGATCAAGGCTGATTTGCCAACGACTTTGCGGACTTTGTTGCGTTGCAGCGGGCCGATGAGATGCCATTGGGCATCGGCAGGCAGGGCTGGTATCTTCGAGAGCATTTCCTGCACCTTGTTTTCGCCGAAGATGCGTTGGCCTGCTTGGTAGCATTCCTGTACATCTTCTGCGGGGAACGTTTTGCTGACGGCGACGAGATTGATTGCTCCGGCTGGGCGACCACTGCGTTGTTCGGCCTGGCGAATGCGGTCGAGAACGTCCTTCAATTGTTCGGCTATAGTATTCATGACGACTTGCGCTTAGTTGAGAAAAGGAAATGGCGGCGCCATGCTGGCAAGAGCATGCCAGGGGGAGATTCCGCGCAGTATCTTAGACCACAATGTCTGGTCGTGAACTTCTTGGAGGAGGGCGGATGGACAGGAACACTGAAACCAACTCGATCGTTCCAATTCCGACTCCAGTTGCAATGGCTCCCAAGAAGCGCGACCTACAAACGAACGAATGAGCGTACCGGGTGTCTTGGATAATTCAATCGCTTCTTCCGCAGAAATCTGAGTCTTGTAAAAAACGCTGCCTTTTTGGGGTTTCAGGGCCGCAAAGGTGATGGATTGGGCTTGGACGGGACCGCCTTCGAACAAGGCTACTTGGTGGAGTTCTCGCGGCAAACGGGCCGACGCGGCAATGTCGCCGATGGTCTTGCCTGTGGGTCGGTTCAGGATGAACCCAAGAGCCCCGGCCGATTTCGAATGCTCTGCTAAAAGGATGACTGTGTACCTGAAATGAGAATCCATCATCGAGGGCGACGCCAACAAAAGCGTGCCTCTCAGACTTCTTGAACTGGGACGCGGCGATGACATGGGCTGGATTGTGGAATGTTGACCCCCTCTCTGGCGCGGAGGGAACAATCTCAGTATATACGAGATGCCGGGCAACGCAATAAGGCATTTGCGTTAATGTGCAGAATCGGCCAATTTCGAAGATGTCGCGAACAATTCGGCGACAATCTCGTCGACGAGCAGTTTCCCGCGCCCTACTAGCGCAAAACGGGGACCCTGGTTGTCGGCGATGGCCCGGGCTAGGCCTTCTTGGATGAGTTGGTCTGTTAGGGTGTCGGTGTGGGGCGGCAACAGATCCTGCGGGACGCCTCGATCCGTACGGAGCAACAGGGCGACGCGCTCCAAATGCTTGTCTTCTGGCGATAGAATTTCAACATCGGCTTCCGGCGTTCCGCGCTCGAGTGTGGTGCGTATGTAAGCGGTCGTGTCTTCGATGTTGTGGTAACGGCGATGGCCGATTGTACTGACGGCTCCCGGCCCGATGCCAACATAGTCGTCTCCCTGCCAATACCCCCAGTTGTGCTGCGAGACATGGCCTTGCCGGGCATAGTTGGACGTCTCGTAGTGGCGGAATCCCGCTTCTGTCAACATCGTGTCTGCCAGGGTGAAATACTCGGCGTCGTGATCCGGGTCGATCTGCGTGTTGCCTTGGGCGAGGCTGTTGAAGAATTCGGTGTCTTCTTCATACGTCAGATTGTAGGCGGAAATGTGGTCGGGCGCGGCGTCGATGGTTCGGTCGAGCGTATCTTGCCACGATTCCAGGCTTTGCCCGGGAATGGAGAACATGAGGTCGAGGTTGATTTGCGGAATGCCGACTTCCCGCAGCGTTTGTACGGCGTGGGTAATGGTCTCTGGTGAATGCGTCCTACCGAGAATGGCAAGTACCTGGGGATCCCAGGATTGAGCCCCAAGGGAAACCCGGGTCATACCTAGCGATTTCCAAAATTCGATCTTCTGCCGGGTGAAGGTGGCTGGGTTGGCTTCAAACGAAAATTCGTGAAGCGAATCGATGGAAACGAGCGAATCCAACTCGGTGATGAGCGTCCCTAGGTGTCGGTTCGACAACATAGACGGCGTCCCCCCACCCAGGTAAAGCGTGCGTGGCTCGTCGGGTGGGGCCTGACCCAGCAAGTCACGTTTGCTGTGCGCCTCAACGATCAGCGCCTGGATGAATCGCTTCATCTCTGTCTTTCCCGGCGTGTGCTTGTAAAACGAGCAGTACGGGCAAATGCGGTGGCAGAAAGGAATGTGGACGTAGAGATGCATGGGCAAAATTGTCGATGACGCCAGGCAGGCTCTTGCGTGGAACGGGCGGGTTCCCTGTGTCAACTGGCATCGGCTGGGGCCGCTATCTGGCCGTCGGCAATGGTGATGATGCGGTCGCCGCGCTGGGCGATGTGGCTGTCGTGGGTGACGATGACGAGCGTCTTATGGTCTTCGTCGGCTAGCTCGAACAAGAGATCTAGTATCTGGTTGCCGTTGCGGGAGTCGAGGTTGCCCGTTGGCTCGTCGGCAAAGATGATGGAGGGGTTGTTGGCCAGAGCCCTGGCGATGGCGACGCGCTGCTGCTCGCCGCCGCTCAACTCGCTTGGCAGGTGATCCAGCCGATTGCCGAGCCCGACCCGATCCATCAGCTTGCGAACGGTTTCCGCGTTGCCGCGCCCGCCAATAGCGGTGGAAAGCCCGGCGTTTTCCAATGCGGTCAATTCTGGCAACAACAAGTAGTTCTGGAAGATGAACCCCATGTGCGTGTTGCGAAACTTCGAACGCGCTGTGGCTGTCAGGGCGTAGATATTTTCCCCAGCAATGATGACTTCGCCTGCCTGCGGCGTTTCAAGCCCGGCCAGCGTATACATCAATGTCGTCTTGCCCGCGCCGCTGGATCCACACAAAAAAACCTTCTCCCCGGGCTCAATGTGGAGGTCTAATCCGTGGAGGACTTCGATTTTCTTGGCGCCAATGGAATAACTGCGGTGGAGATTGCGGGCTGTGATCATAAGGGACGGCGCTGGGGCCAATTAAAGTTCAATGTTGTCAATGAGGCGTACATCGTCAAAAAACACGGCCACTGCCATCAAGGCTGGCGAAACATTGTCTCCTTCTTCCAAAGGCTGCATGGTCTCGGCGTGGACGATCTCGACGTAGTCGATCGTCGTGCCGGGTACTGCTGCAATGGCTTTCCTGACGTCGTCGATGATGGTGTGCAGGGATTTGCCCTCACAGGCATACTCGTGGTGGGCTTGCAAAAGCGCTCGGCGCAACACGGTGGCGTCTTTCTTTTGCTCGGGAGAGAGCCGCGCGTTGCGCGATGAAAAGGCTAACCCGTCGTCGGCGCGAACGATTTCGGCCCCGTGAATGGCAATAGGCACATCCAGGTCGCGAACCATGCGGCGGATGATGGCCAATTGCTGGTAGTCTTTCTTGCCAAATACGGCATCGGTCGGCTGCACGATGTTGAACAATTTGGTGACGACTGTGCAAACGCCTGTAAAGTGCCCCGGGCGAGAGGCCCCGCAAAGTTTCGAAGACAGGCTGTGCTCTTCCACGGTGACACTGCGATCCGGACAATACATCGTTTCCGGCGCTGGGGTGAAAACGTAGTCGACGCCGTGCTCTGCACAAAGGTTGAGGTCGGCTGTCAGGGAGCGCGGGTACGTGTTGAGGTCGTCCTGGTTGTTGAACTGAATGGGATTTACAAAAATGCTGGCGACGACAAGTCCGTCTTCCCCGGCAATTGTCCTCGCGTAGTCAAAGAGACTTGTGTGCCCCTGGTGCAGGGCCCCCATGGTCGGCACAAGCACGACTTTTTTCCCCTGGCGGGCTGATTGAAGCTGACTGCGCAATTCTTCCTTAGACGAATAGCTTTGCATGACGCCAAGGTTGCGATTTCGTACGCAAAATGCAATACCGAAATTTAACTGACTGTAACATGTATTGACGAATGTCGAGATCAACGTGTAGTCTACACACCGTATCAAGTCCAAAATCTTATGAAGTTTTTTAATACGACGATGATAGCTGCCGCGGCGATTGGTTCGTTCGCTGTTGCGCAGGCCGCCGACCTCAAAGTTGCGACCGTAAATCAGCAAAGGCTTTTTAGAGATTATTACAAAACCCACGAGGCTAATGCCGAAATGACGAAGATGCGCCAGGAAGTAGATGACGAAGTAAAAAAGCGCGTGGAAAAGATCCAGCCTCTTGAAAAGGAATTGCAGGAGATGCAGAAACGTGCCCAGGATCCATCGATCGCCGATAAAACTAAAAAAGAACTTGTCGAACAATTTCAGCTAAAGCAAAACGAATATGTCGCGTTGAGAAAAGAACTCCAAGAGTTCGCTAATCGCAAACAACGTGCTCTCCAGGAACAAAACCTTGTCAAAAGAAACGAAATCCTGGGAGATATCCGCAAACTGACCGACGAATTGGCCAAGGATGGCAAATTCGATCTGGTCATCGATTCGAGCGCTGTCTCTGCGTTGGGGACGCAGGTGTTTCTCTTCGCCAAACCTGGCCTGGATCATACGGAAGCGGTGCTGAAGAAACTGAACGCCAACGCGCCTGCTGGCTTCGATCCCAATAAATCCGCTGCTGCGTCGGAGACCCCCGCCAAGGATTCGGAACCGGCAGATGCGGATAAAAAAGCTGAACTCAAAAAATAATTGAACGCCAACTAGCGACATCGCGGAGAGGGATCATGAAACTGACTGTAGCCGAACTCGCTGAATTGACTGGCGGCAAACTCCTGGCTGGCGACCCAACCCATGTCATTTCTGGGGTGGCCTCGTTGAACGAAGCATGCCGCGATGAAGCCTCGTTCCTCGGGAATGAGAAATATGTTCACGATTATTTGGCAACCCAGGCAGGGGTGGTGTTGATCCCTCCCTCCTTGCCGCAGCACCCTGAGGGTGTCGCCCTTGTCGAAGTCGACAATCCTTCGCTGGCCTTCAATAAGGTTGTCCGTTTCTTCAAAACGAGCTCCTACCAGTTTGTCCCGGGCGTTCATCCCACGGCTGTAGTTGACCCGACGGCGCAATTCGATCCGGCTGCTGTTTGCATTGGGCCCCATGCTGTGGTGGGGGCCCGCGTGGTGCTGGGCAAAGGCACCGACATTGGCCCGGGCTGCTATGTCGGCGACGGGGTCGTCATGGGTGAAAATTGCCGGTTGCATGCTCGCGTGGTCATTCGTGAGCGTTGCGTCTTGGGCAATCGCGTCGTCATCCAGCCGGGCGCTGTCATCGGGGCCGACGGTTTTGGTTTCCTCATGAACGAACAAGGCCGCTACGAAGGTATCGACCAGGTGGGCATCGTCGTATTGGGCGACGATGTCGACGTCGGCGCTAACACGACGATCGATCGCGCCAGGTTTGGCCGCACGATCGTTGGCGAGGGTACTAAAATCGATAATTTGGTGCAAATCGGCCACAATGTGCGCATCGGCAAACATTGCGTGATCGTTTCCCAGTCGGGCGTCGCTGGTAGCACGGTCGTCGGCGATTATTGCTCCGTTGCGGCGCAGGTCGGTATTGCTGGCCACTTGAAGATCGGCGATAAAACGACGCTGGCGGCCCGCTCCGGCGTGATGAACGATCTAGAGGGCAATGCCATTTACTGGGGGGCTCCTGCATGCCCGTACAAAGACGCTGCTCGGCAATACGCGTCGATCCGCCAGTTGCCAGACATGATGCGCGAACTCAGGAAATGGAAAAAAAACTTCCTGAACGACGATTGATTCGTCTGCCTCAGGAGGCCTTGGCATTTAGGCCCTTGTGCTCAGAAGAGGGAGTAGCCCTGGCGCCGCCATGCTTTTGATGGGCATGGGTATGTCTCTTTTGGGCCGTGAAAAGACAGGGAAATATTGCTATCGTAAGGGTACGTTTCCTTCTCGATGAATCAAGAATCCCCAGATCTCCGGCCAACGGATAACAACCAGCCCGCAGAAGAAAAAAAAACGCTGCGGTTGACTGGGTTGCCTAAGGCGCCTGTTGTCGCCCACGAGGGGGTGCCGCGTGCTATTGACGTCGAGAAAAGCATCCTGGCCCTCGTGACGACAGATCCTGTGACCTACATCGACAATTGCAAACTCAGAGGGGTCAATAAGGATTTCTTTTATTTGCCGGCGCATCAATTGTTGTGGGAAATCTTTGAGTCTCGTTACGCCGAGAATCAACCGCTGGACATCATTTCCGTCTCGCAATACTTGCAGGACAGCAACGAGTTAGACGCTGTTGGCGGGATTTCGGGGCTGGCGCAGATTTATTCGTTTACGACGACGGGGGCATTTTTCGAGTACCACATTCAGATCCTTCGCGACAAGTACATGTTGAGGTCGTTGATCGACATTTCCAACAAGACGATTGAGTCCGCGTATTCTTGGAACGACGAGGTGCCTATCTTGTTGGATAGCGTGGAAACCTCGGTCCTGAAGGTGCGCGAGGTCCTCGACCGCGGCGGCGAAAAACGGACAATTGCTGTTATCACAGACGAGGCGATTACTCGACTCGAGCAAATGCTGGTACACAAGGGCGAGGTCGTTGGCCTGGCTACGGGGTTTGACGTGCTGGATCGCATGACTAATGGCCTGAAAGGGGGAGATATGTTCGTCGTTGCTGCGCGTCCGTCTATGGGTAAAACATCGTTCCTCCTGAACATCGTCGAGCACGTTGCGTTGGAGCAACACAAAAAGACGCTGATGTTTTCATGTGAAATGCCCGACGGCCAGATTGTGGAACGCCTTCTTTTCGCGCGTTCTGGCGTGAGGCGGAATGAGGTGATGAGCAACGGCCTCAACAAGCAACAGACGGTGAACATTTTCCAGGTAGTGAAGGAACTGAAAGAAGCACAGCTTGTCATCGACGACACGGCGGGAATCTCGATCAACGAACTGCGCGCCAGAGCCAGACGGGTGATGCGGGAACTGGGCGGACTCGACCTGATCGGTATCGATTACCTCCAGCTCATGCACTCATACACCAGGCAGGCCCAAAACAGCCGCGAACGCGAAATCGCTGAAATCTCCGCCGGTCTCAAAGCCCTGGCCAAAGAGTTGAAAGTGCCTGTTATCGTATTGGCTCAGCTGAACCGCGGCCCGGAAAACCGTACCGGCAAGAGCAAAGGGGTCCCCCAAATGTCCGACTTGCGCGAATCCGGCGCTATCGAACAAGATGCCGACATGATCGGCCTCCTCTACCGCTCGGCTTACTACGCAGAAGATGAAGAAGAACGGCAAAAACACGGCGGCCATGCCAATTTGTACCTAGCCAAAAACCGCAACGGCGCTACTGGCGACGTCCCGTTGCACTTCGAAGCCGAGCTCATGCGTTTCTCGCCGCGCGAACGCGACGAACACGACGCCGAAGAATAACCCCCTCCTGGCTGCCCTGGGGCCGGGGATTCCGCTTGTCTTTTGGTGAAACGCGACTAGAGTTCCCTTCGATGAAGACGAGTACCAAACGTTGGATTGAGTTGGACAAAAAACATTGCTGGCACCCCTTTACTCCCCAGACGCAGTGGTGCTCGCCAGATTTTGAACCTCTAATGCTTGTCGGCGGCAAGGGCGTGTGGCTGGAGGACAGCGAAGGCCGTCGCTACATCGATGGCAACAGCTCGATTTGGTGCAACATCCATGGTCACGGCCACCCGGCTATCATCGCCGCCATGAAGGCCCAGCTGGATCGCGTCTGCCAAACCTCTTACCTGGGCTATGCCCACCCCCTGGCTTCTGAATTAGCCGCCAGACTCTGTGGCTTCTTCCCTGATGGCGCATTGAATCGCGTCTTTTTCTCTGACGACGGCTCCACTGCTCTCGAAGTCGCCATCAAAATGGAACGCCAGTTCCGCATCCAGACTGGGCAGGGGCCTCGCCAGGGCTTCATTGCTTTTGACAACTGTTACCACGGAGATACGATGGGGGCTGCGGCTCTCGGCGGCGTGAGTTTGTATTTCGATCGCTATCGCGCGGCGGGGTTCCGCGTGACGCATGTCTCGTCGATGGATGAATTGCAGAACTTGCCCCAAGAAGTGATCGACGGCGCAGCGGCTGTGGTGATCGAGCCTATTGTCCAGGGGGTCAATCATATCAACGTCTGGCCTCAGGGAATGCTGAGCCAACTCCGCCAGTGGACAGAACAACGCGGCATTCACCTGATCCTCGACGAAGTCATGACGGGCTATGGCCGCACGGGCAAAATGTTCGCCTGTATGAATGAAAATGTCGTCCCAGATTTCCTCTGTTCAGCTAAAGGCCTCACGTCGGGCTACACCCCAATGGCCGCAACTCTGATCCGCGAAGAAATCTACGAAGCCTTCTTGGGCGATGCCGACCGGGCCTTCTACTATGGCCACACCTTTACGGCTCACCAACTTGGTTGCGCAACGGCTATGGCGAGCCTCGATGTCTTCCAGAATGAACGTGTCCTAGAGGCGATGCCGCCCAAAATCGCCCTGATGCGCCAACTGGCTGAACAAGCCTGCCGGACTTCCGATTACCTGGGCGCATTCCGCCAGGCGGGTATGGTCATGGGAATCGACCTGACGCGCCGCGATGGCTCCCCTTGGCCTGTGGATTGGAACATGGGTACCCGCGCTTGCATCGCGATGCGTGCTCACCAATTGTTGACTCGTCCTATCGTCGATACGCTGGTCGTCATGCCGCCGCTCTGCATCTCGGAAGACGAAATCCGCATGATGTTTGATGCCTTGGTTCGCGGTGTTGAAGACGCTTGCCGCGCTGCCGAACAACTAGGCTGCTAACGCACCTCTGCTTGGCGTTGCCTTCCCCTCCCCCTCCTCGCTGGGCAATTCTCTGTGCCCAAAACATGAGTCGAAAACGGGTGAAAAAATCGATGGAAATTTTGGTGATCGGAGCAAGGTGTTGTCAATCAGTGAGTTCTATCGTTTCTTTCTCGATTCCCAGAAGTGAAAATGGGCATCGAGAAAGGTATCGAGAGATCGGGAATTTGGCATTGTTTTTGGATTTATGGTGTCGCCGCATGATTGGTGGAGGGGGCGATGCTGAGCCAAGGTTGTTTATTGATAGGGGACCTCATCAATGGGCCAGACGAGATGCTCGTTCGAGGGTTCATTACGCATTTATCCCTTGATAGATCCCAGCTTAGCAGTATGTTGCATTGTAATGGAATGTGAAGTTGTCCGGGTGCAACGAAGGAACATTTAATGGTACATAGCCATTGACGAGGATGAAAAACCATTGCTATGAAGGAGAACAGTCTATACGATAAAAAGTCGCTTCGGAGCATCTGGGGCAAAACCAAGAATTTTAACGAATTAGCGAAAGATTGCGTGGCTTTTAGCAATGCGGAAGGAGGTACGATCGATATAGGTATTGAAGACCAGGAAGCGTTGCCTCCTGTCGGGCAAAAGATCCCACAGGAGCTCCCGACGATCGTTGTTAATGAAATAAGCAGTAAAACATGCAATGTATTGCTATCTGCTAAAATACAAGTAGCAGAGAATGGAGGAGAATACTTGCACCTGCAGATTCATCGTAATTCCAACGCCTTATCGTCAACGACCTCAGGCAAATTCTACTTGCGCATAGGAGACAAAAGTCAGCCGATTGGCCCTGAAGATATCAGCCGTCTGGCGGCAGACAAAGGCTGTTTCCATTGGGAAGACGCGAAGACGCCATTCAATTGGCATGATGCAGATCCTGAAAAATTAGAAAATTTGCTGCGAAATCTCAAGTTGTCAGACCGAGTGTCGAATTTCGTAAAACAAAAGGAAATAAAAGAAATATTAGACCATTACTTCCTCACAGACCCTGATTCTGATTGTATGACTAATCTGGGAGTTTTGTTTATTGGCCGACAAACCCAACGCGGTCGCATACCAAATGCTCCAATCGTTCAATGCATTAAGTACGATCAGTATGGAGAAAAAGTCAATAAATGGATTTGGGACGACTATACAAAAAATCCATGCGAAATGCTCAATGCAATTTGGAACGTCATCCCGGAATGGAAAGAAAGCACTGAAATCAGCGAAGGTTTGTTGCGGAGAAATATTTTGGCCTACCCAGAACAGGTGATTCGAGAACTGTTAGTCAATAGTTTTGTCCATCGTTCTTACACAGTAAAAGGAGATATATTTATCAATATATACCCTGACCATGTGGAAATCGTCAATCCGGGGCGTTTGCCCCTGGGGGTGACCGAAGAAAATATCCTTCATATGTCCAGAAAGAGAAATGAGCATTTTGCCAAAATTTTCTTTGATTTACATTTAATGGAGAGAGAAGGATCAGGATACGACATGATGTACGAAACGTTGCTTGCGAATGGCAAATCGGTTCCTGTTGTCAAAGAGGGTGAAGATTTTGTCTCAGTGCGAGTCGAACGGAGAATCGTTAATAAAGAGATCATCAAGGTCATGCAGTACGCCGACCAAACGTACAATATGAAGCAAAAACAGCTGATTTGCCTAGGCCTGATTACTCTGCATGAAAGCCTTTCTGCCTCAGAGCTAATCAGGCTCCTGGGCCTTCGAGACGCGAATAGTCTGCGCCCATGGCTTTACCCTCTTATTGACAAAGGGTTGGTGACGGGTTCCGATACCCGCACAAAGGCCAAAGAATACAGGGTCTCCCCCTTGTTGCTTCAAGAGAGTCAATACAAAGGTAAAACCTCGTTGAAACGCATCGAGAATTATCGACTTAAAGAATTGATCGCAACCGATTTGGAACTCTATAAAACGGCCTCTCTTAAAGATCTGCGCCTGCGCATCGGAGAAGAAATCCCGGCGAAAAAAGTTAGGAACCAACTACAGGTCTTGATTGATGAAGGGAGAATCCGAAAAGTGGGTGCCAACAGATGGTTGAAATACGAATTCATCAAGTAGGCGGGCTTTTTTGTGAGGAATGGGGTGTTCTTCCCCCTCCTCGCAGGGCAATTCTCTATGCCCAAAACATGAGTCGAAAACGGGTGAAAAAATCGATGGAAATTTTGGTAATCGGAGCAAGGTGTTGTCAATCAGTGAGTTCTATCGTTCCTTTCTCGATTCCCAGAAGTGAAAATGGGCATCGAGAAGGTATTCGATAGCGTTCAATCTCTTGTAACACCTTTTTTTGATAAAATTGGTTCTTGTAACAAAGAAATCTGTAAGTTATCGAATTGACGCGATGCTATCTTACCCAAACTTGTGTCTGGTGAGTTTAATATAAACACCATAAGTGAATGAAACAGAATGAGTGATTTCGATAAATATATTAGGCAAGGTGAACCTGAGAGCAGAGAAAAGGCTCTGGCATGGCAGACTGCAATCGGCTTGCAAGATGTTGATGGCCTTAAAACGTCGGAGTATTTGTTGCAAACAGCAGGCAGACACATCGAAGGAAATATTACCATTGGCGAAGTAAAGCATCTGATTGACAGCTATTATCAGTCTAAGACTATCAGAAAAGATACAGAGAATGAGCGGACTGAAGAAGCTGATAAGGTATCCGCAAGAATCACTGAAATATTGTCCGAAAAATCCTTCTCGTTCACGCCGGATTATCTGATACTCATTCATAAGCGCCTGTTTGAAGGTTTGTACAAATTGGCAGGAAGAGTGCGTGACTATGATATTACCAAAAAAGAATGGGTGCTTGATGGAGATACCGTTTTGTATTCTAACCATGAGTTAATCCGTCAAACGCTCGACTATGATTTCGGACAAGAAAAGAGTGTCGATTATCCATCACTTGATGCCAATCAAGCATTGAAGCATATCTGTAAGTTTGTTTCGGATATTTGGCAAATCCATCCTTTTGGAGAAGGAAACACCCGAACCACAGCTGTGTTCACCATGAAATACCTGCACACTTTCGGATTCACCCTCGACAGCAGTGTATTTCAAGAACACTCGTGGTATTTTAGAAACGCATTGGTCAGAGCCAATTACAACAATTATTCAAAGGGAATATCCGCCACAACATCATTCTTGGAACTGTTTTTCAGGAACTTGCTGTTTGGCGAGAAAAACGAGTTGCATAATCGGACAATGCATATCGCAACTCTTCAAAGTGCCAATAATGCTGCTTCAAAGAGCCAAAATGGCACGTTGAATTGCACGTTGGACGAGATTGCCTTATTGAATTTCCTTAGAGACAATCCCAATGCCACGCAAACTGAGATTGCTGTACATATCGGTAAATCTCCACGAACTGTCAAGCGAATGACGCCCTCTTTGATAGAACGTGGCTTGCTAGAACGAGAAAACGGAAAAAGGAACGGAAAATGGGTTGTTAAAAATATAAATTGGAACCGCTAAATTCTCATTTGCCTAGGCCTGATTACTCTACATGAAAGCCTTTCTGCCTCAGAGTTAATCAGGCTCCTGGGCCTTCGGGTCGCGAAGTGTCTGCGCTCATGGCTTCTCCCTCTTATTGACAAAGGGTCGGTGACGGGTTCCAACAGATGGTTGAAATACGAATGCATCAAGTAGGCGAGCTTTCTAGTGAGGAAGGTGAGTTTTTCCCCCTTTCACTGGCCAATTCTCTATGCCCAAAACATGAGTCGAAAACGGGTGAAAAAATCGAGAGAATTTTTGGCGATCGGGGCAAAGTGTTGTCAATCAATGTGTTCTATCGTTCCTTTCTCGATTCCCAGAAGTGAAAATGGGCATCGAGAAAGGGCAAAGAGAGGGAAAGAATGGTTATTGGCGGAGGCTACCTTTATTAAGGGCAAGTATACTGCTTTCTTTTGAAGTGAAGCGAAACGCCTTTTCACACTTGTGCCTTGACCGTCCTGCCCAAGACAGATACCAATTGTTTCAATTCCGTGTAACGTTGTTCCGTCAAGGCCTTATTGACGGCATAGCCTTTCAACAGATACTCCTTCAGTACCTTATTGGCCCAAATGCGGAATTGTGTCCGCACTGGCTTTTTACACGATAGCCAACAGAGATGATGACATCCAAATTATAAAGGACTGTTTGATAGGTTTGGTCAGCGTCCTTACCCATATGTGCAAAATTTGCACATGTGGTCTCACGTTCCAATTCATGTTCCTTATAGATGTACCCTTCCAGCGGATTTGTCCATCCGTTCGCCTCCTTTTTGATCTTTTCCAGTTCGGCTTTAATCTCGTTCATGCCCGGCAAGGAGTTGTTTTCGGAAACAGCGCTCACTAAGGCAGGATAATCAGTTGCGGCATGAATAATTTCTTTACCTTGTTCTCCCACGCCAAAAGCCGAAATCAGCCAATCTTTGAAAATTCCAAAATCGGTTAAAACTTCCGTTGTTGCCCTTGTGTTATCATAGTAAGATGTCACCGAAAAGCGCTTCTTAGAAAGAATGCCCTCCGCAAAAAACTCCTCCACACTTTTTACATCTTCGTCAGATAATTCATACTCGCAAGTTAACACTTTGGGATTTTCAGTGCGTACTTTTATTAACTCGCTGCGAGGATAATCTAAGTCCTTATCGAATTGGAAGTCCACATTATCCTCGAAATAATTCGATTTTGCCAGAGCTTCGAGCAGAGCCGTTTTTCCGGATTCGTTTTTGCCAACGATCCGTGTAATCTGGCTTTCCACCTCATAAGTCTGCTCTGTTAGAAAGCTCTTGTATTTGTGAATTGATACATTTCATAGTCTACTCCTTTCTCTTTATCTATGGAGTTAATTCTTATTCATCAACTTCATTGCGAGGAACTGAATAACAATTTCCAGAGTCATCGGTAATTGTAAGACAATCCTCAGATGCTGAAAGTCGAATGTTGGAAGGAATGGGAAGTCGTACTTCTTCCATTTTGTTTATAGGCGGTTTAATGTACTTAATGATGTATTTCCCCATCTCCCTGCCTGCACGAGTTGTAAGCATATTCCACGCGTCTTCACCTATTGCATATCGACCGCCTTCTTCAACATATTTTGCCTTGAGTCGGTCTAAAAGCGGAGATGGTGTTGGATCGAATACTATCAGAATAGGAGTCAGTCCAGCTCGGCGAGCTTCATAGGGAAAGCTCATTTCTTCGCTAAATCGTCCTTGCCCACTGGCGGCGATTGTTACACGCAATTTCAATTCATAAGCTTCTCTTGATTCTTCAATATAGCAATCAATTTGGCGCCCTTCATTTGTTGGATTGCCGCTGTCATCAATGCGCTTAACGGGTGAATATCTGTGTGACATTGGCTCACCACCAAGACAACTTGCAAGGATTGGCTCAAATAAGTATCCTGTTTCCTGCGCACTACGGTTATCGATGTCATATATGAACTTTCGCCAACTCATCCATGAGAATAAAAGCGCATCTTCACAATTCCCATATTCCAGTAAACATCTCGGTCCAATTTGCTCTGCCAACGGGAACGGCTGAGTTTTCAGGATGTTGTAAAACTTAAATCGTCTACGCCAAAGTTCGGATAGATTTTTTAGATACAGGTATATAATATTTTCCGTATTGGTAACACCAGAAAGTTGTAGATAGTTTATAGCGTCATCTACTGTCACATTAGGCAACTCTGTAACTTTTTCTGGGGTAATTGTATAAAAGCTTTCTTTGGCAAGCTGACAAAACGGCTCCAAAAACCAATTTGGTTCATTCTCGAAAATATCCAGATAAGCAATATGGATAAGTAAAACAACATCTTTTGGCTCTATTTCAACCATGACAGTACCAGTGCCATGCTGTGAAAATGTTTTGTAGAAAACTCGTTGTTGACGGGTTGCTGGCATATTTTATACCTCCATTAGCAGTTGCTCATATTCATGAATTTGTAATGAGCTTAGCATATCACAAGTTTTTTGTAAGGCGGGACTCTTGGCTGTCGCCTTAGTTACATCGAATTTTGCTAATGACGGGCGCTCTTCGGTAGATGGATTTTTATCACACATAATGATTTGCTTTGCCATTTGTTCAGCAAATACAGGCGGAATGGCGTTTCCGATTTGAAGTATCTTCTGGGCGTCTGTTCCGCAAAACAAGAAAGAATCCGGGAAAGTCTGCACTCTGGCACATTCTCGAATTGTAAGAGTCCTGTTTTGCGTTGGATGGACAAATTCTGATGGTGCAGAACTTGTTATTGTCAAACAGGGCTCATTGTATGACAAGCGTTTCAGACCAGAAGGCGCACCACCTCTTTTTTCGGAAGGTGTTCCATCACACACTCTTCTCGAGGCTCTACGCTTGAATGAATTATGCTGCAAATGTTCCGGTAAATCTTTCATTGTTTGTCCAATTTTCAATGTCGAAATTCGCGCTAACTGTATTCCGCTCTCAACTTTTCGCACATGATCAATCTCGGGAATGTCGCACGATTCCAAATCACCTATTGCCTCCCGTAAGGTAAATGACGAGTCTTTATATATCGACCCAGATGCTCGTTCAACTGGATCTGGAAACTCAAATTTTTTACCTTCCCGATTTCCAACAATAATGACTCTCTTTCTTCTTTGCGGCACAGCGTATTCTTGCATGTATATTTTTTTCAAGTTAACTGTATATCCAAGACTAATCATCTTTTTTATACATTCGACAACATAAGTCCCCGAAGCAGTCGTTAATATTCCTTCCACATTTTCCATCATAAACCAACGGGGATAGAACACTTCCAGTGCTTGCGCATAGTTTTGTACCAATTTATTACGAGGGTCATCCCAAAAACGGTTTCCTGCCGTTGTAAATCCTTGGCAGGGGGGACCTCCAATAATTAAATCCAATTCTCCGTGCTGTAATCCCAACTTATTTCTCAGTAGCAAAAAATTACACGATTCTAAATCGACATTCTGGCAGATATTTGCACCAAAGTTCATATTGTAGGTGGCGATTGCAGCATCTGCATTATCAAAAGATTCCTTCTCGCTTATTCCTCGTCCTTTCAGTATCTCGAAACTCTCAAGCTGACGGAATTTCATCACCAGTACTGAGAATGCTCTGACTGCAGCTTGCGAGTCCGTTGAGATAAGGGATACAGCAATTGCCTCTGCATGCTCTATATCGTTTTCTGCAATTGCCTGGAAAAGCGTGTTGCCATCTTCTCCTCTTGTCTGCAGGGAGTATCTTTCTATATCCTCTGGCAGAATTTCCCGCTTGTCCTTTTCCGCTGCATGGAAATAGAGCGTGAGTGATGATACAAGATTCTTCATCTCCTGCGTGTTGTTATCTATGGAGAAAAGTATTTCATCCACAGCTTCCTTGCCGATATGAAAGCCTTCTTTTGCAAATTCCTTTACAATCCAGTCTCGTTTCTGGCTGTCGAACATCTCCCAGAAAAACTGTATATCAACATTTTTATCATTAGCTATCTTGGCATTGATTCTGGATTTTGATTTCTCTGTGGACAGAATGACGAATTCTGCATCGGTAATACCGGAG
>CASFPZ010000050.1 GCA_949296365.1 uncultured Akkermansia sp.
CGAGGAGAGATTCTATGGATACAAGAATCATGTGAAGGTGTGTCGCAAGACCAAGTTGATAACGGGTTATGCCACGACGTCTGCCTCTGTGCATGATTCCCGACGTTCATCAGAACTAATTGACAGCAATGAGGTTAAATGGGGAGAGTTTTACATGGATTCAGTCTACGTAGGCACGGAGAAAGCGTTTGAAAAAAGGGATGAAGGCGAAAATATGCGAACGAGGACGCCGTGGACATCCCCAGACAAAGGAGCAGCAGAGAAAGAACCTCAAGAAGGCTCGCATACGCTGTCGAGTGGAGCACGTGTTTGGTTTTATGGAGAGAACAATGGGAGGCTTAGTATTTAGAGGAGTAGGACTGCTTCGAGCCCGAGCAGAGGAGGTGGCGATGACGAATTTGATCTACAGCATCGCTCGCCTGGTACAGATAGTCAAGTACCACAGAGAGTGGATCAATTCTGTGGGGATCAGTATATCATGAAGAATTAAAGATAACAGCTATGCCTTCGAGAGACAAGGAAGGTTCTAATTGGCCTACCTAACGTATTTTTTGTCCACATTACAGCTAAACTCTGAGCAGTTGATTCCTTGTTTTGGGAGCACTTTGAATTGTTAGTTAATAGGGATGGATTTTTAGAACCTCCCTTGCGTTCTGGGGCGTCGATGCCGTGGAGGCGGATTTTGTGTTGTGTGTTGCTGTTGTCAAGCAGGGTGATGGTGTCTCCGTCTGCAATGCTGACGACTAGGCCGCGTAGTTCTGCGCACATGGCGATTGTGGCCAAGAGGAGCCACACTAGGGTTGATATGATGGGGTGTTGCATGGGGAGGAGAGGGTATGTTATGAATTATTTTTTGTCAAATTAGAGGAATTTGCTTGTTTTGTGTTTTAAGAATGGGGTATGAAATGAATATGGACCAAGAAGACGTTGATAAGAAGAAGGATGAGCAGGAAGGGGAAGTTACAAGTGACCCTAGAGAGATGCAATGGACATCTGAAACCATGGCTGATGTTCAACGTATGGTGGACGAGTTGGAAAATAAACTCGATGAGCTTAGAGATAAACATGAGGAATTAGAGAGAAAAATTTATACGGAATGTGGGGACGAAGCATCGAGGAAATTAGCCGGATGTAATATGGACTTATTTTCGCTAATAAACCGATTAGACGCTATTGCTGTTTCTATAAGTTTGGATGTGGATGAGCTGGAAGAGGCGGAGAGGAAAAGAAGAGGGTGGCCTGATTTAAAATTATTTGATAATTAGTAATATTTGACATGTTTTGCGTTTTGTTTGTATAGGTTAACTATGCTAAACGAAACGCAGAGTGGGAAGGCGAGGCGGAGGCTACTACATTCTATGCGTTGCCATAGGGTTGGGTTATCGCCTTGCCAGGCGGAAGTTTTATTATGGGCATATTTACATGATGGGGAGTGGGTGAGCCAGCATGGCTTGGCGCGGGAGTTGGGGCGTTCGCGCTCTTCTGTGATGACGGCTTTGGGGAAGTTGGTTGGGCTTGTGTTTCTTGCGTATGATGGGAAGGCGTGGCGTAGGAGGATGGCTTTGAGATTGACGTGTGATGGGCGGAAGATTGTAGGTTGGGTATTAAATGATTGATGTCTGGCGGGAAACAGAAGAGGAGCGAGCGGATCCGTGAATTTGCTCGTGAGTTGGCGCTATCGCCTGTGCAGTTGAGTGGTGCTGAGACGCGTGAGTTATTTCGTAGGATATGTAGTTCTCCTGGGGTGAGTGATCGGTCGGTGGATTCGATGATGAGTCGGATTAAGAAGACGCCTGAATTCATTGAGACGTTTGAGGAGTATAGGGCGAGGGTGTTTTCGCCTTTGGCGGGGCGTGAGGGGTTGGCGCGTGGGGAGGCGTTTGGGAGGCCGTTGGCGAAGGAAGAGAGGATGGCGTTATTATCTAGCATGGCGATTGAAGCTCAGCGTAGTGGATCTGTGAAAGACGCGGTGTTGTGCATCCAGGAGTTGAACAAGATGGATGGGGCGTATGCGCCGGAGCAGTCGGAATCTCGGCTGGATGTGCGGCAGGTGATTGCTAGCCTTGATTTTAAGAAGTGGGTGATGGAAAGTCCGCAAGCACGGCTAGAGCAAACACCGCAGCTAGAAGAAGTTGTACCTCTGAGTGTGTATCTAGTCGCCCTGCCATGAAATCCTGGCAATGTAGCTGACAGGTAATGAGAAAGGCGATGCGGAGGTAGGTTCAGATATGCTCAGCGACGAATCTAAAAGGATCAAGATATTCAAAGGAGATGGAGGATACGACAAGTTCGGATTCCGGAAGACATTAGGAAATGAGGTTATACAGATTATCCTGCCGTCCAAGAATTGCCGATCTTCCTATCTCACCGCAAAGTGGAGAAGCGCTACATTTAACCCAACGTAACTAGTTCATCCTGGATATCGGACAAGAAGAGGGGAATGTCTGAACGAAGTACCCATGTCCCGTTATAAGACAATCTTTTAGGGGAACAATGTCCGCACGTAAAGTCAGCGACCAGTTGTCGGAAGCTAAAATGAAGTGCCTACTATTGAACAGGTATGCCCAATTGGGTATGCCGATTGTCTATAGAGTGGGTTGAAGGGGTATTGATTTTGGAGGTAACTTACGTCTCTGCTCTTTTTTGCACAACATTGCAACAAAGTCTTAAGCAAAATTGAGAAGGCTATCCCTCTGTGGGGCGTCTGTAGAAGACAATGTAAAGGATAATGATAAGGACAGTATCAATACCGATGAGGATCGTAGCATAGAGAGAGCGAATACCTTTGATGGCATCTTTTTGGAGGAGAGTGTAAGGATGGTTGTCAATTGTGTGTTCGATTTCCTGGAGACGTTTATTTTTTTCTTGGATTAATTTTTCAGTTTTGTACGTAGCTTGTTCGTAGTTTTTACGGAGGTCGAGAAAAGAAGAATTCTTGAGGAGGATTTTTTGGTAATAGGGTTCTTGAAGGAGAGAGAAGGCATCTTTAGGTTTATGATTTGAGAGTGTACGATGGAGACCTTCGAGTTCAGTGCGTTCGTTGAGAGCATTATTTTCAAAGATTTCGAAATCGTGTTTCAATTTGAGAATTCTTTTTTCTAGATTGGCATTTGCCTTATCGACTCTGAATCTGAGTTTAGCTAACCTATTTTCTAGAGCAGTTCTTTGAGCGAGTTCTTCCTGAAGGTTAGGTTTAGACGAATAATATTTACCAACCTTATTACGTTCTGCGATGATGGCAGAACTGAGCCAGGTTTTATTATTGATAATAGATTCTTCGTTTTTTGCGATGCCACGATTCATTTCATGTCGGGCGTTGGTGATGGAATTATTAATTTCTTCAATACGCTGCTGGATGAGCAAAACTTGGGTTCGCGAGTCTGCGATTTGGAGGAGTTCGATAGCGAATTTTTCGTTTTTCCCCAAAACCTTGTTATGTTGCATTTCTTTGGCTGCCTTGATGAATTTTTCAACGTATTGCGTATCAAAATCTTCAAGACCTTGTTGAATATTTTTGAGTTCCGTTTGAATTATTTCTTTTTCCTGTTGAAGAGGAAGACAAACTTTTTGATAATCGAGGAATTCCGGACTTTGTTTTTCATAGCTAAGGCCTCCATAATAAAGTCCTATTGTGATACCAGCTGCAAGCAGTAAAAATAGAAGAGATTTCATGATCTTTCGTATAAAAAAAAGACAAAAAATCCCTTTTTGTCAAGAATGAAACTGACCATGAGTCCGTATGGATGAAAGACTCTGTTGAGAACTAAGAGGAAACCCTTAGAAAGAAACTACCTAGTGGTGGTTTTGGGTACGGCGGAGGGAACGCCAGCGTTCTTCCATTTTAGGGCGTAGGACTTGTTCGATCCAGGAGTAGGCAGCTTTGAGTCCGTTTGATTTGAAAATTCTTCCGATTTGAGCTTCTACGCCTGTTGGGTTACCGGTACGACGTAGAAAATCATTACTGGTAAATTCGATGAACAACCTACCATTGATTTGATGTTCTTCAGAGAGGATCCATTCGCGGACGTAGAGAGCCAGGATCGCGTCGCCTACCCATGCATCTATTCTCAAACGTTCTTCAGTTGCCTTGTCGATGTGATGGTAGAGGAAAGGATCTTCAGACGAGTTCATAGAAGGTGAATTTACGTTACAATAATTGAACTACCGATGGCAGAAGGGACAGATTGTTGGTTAGGTGTCGATTGAGATTCAACGGATGGTATAGTCTGGTTCTGTTGAGGCGGAACAGGCAACGGCTCTGTAGCAGGCAAAATAGGATCCGGTGGATTAGAATTAGGTCCGAATCCGGGGATGATTGAAGTCGGCTGTTTATTGGAATCAGATGGTTCAAGTTTAGCACGTAGGGTGGCTTCAGAATCCGAATTCCAGTATCCTGAATCGAGTTCGATGTAAATATTCGAATAGGGAAGAGAGGTGGTCGTTTTGATGACGAGAATTTTGAGCTGTTTGGCCGCTTCGGTAATTTGACTATTGATGATGCGATTGGGTACTTCATAGTAGAATCTACCGGGTAACAGTTTATAAATGTTTTCACGGTAAGCAGTAATACCAGGCGCATAATCTTCGTCGATATGTCTGAGTTCTGATGGTACCATAATACGGGGTTGTACGTGTCCCTCAGTTTCAATTGTATTGAGAACTTGTTCAAAGACAACATCAGAAGGCTTAGTAGCTAGAAGGGTATCGACGCTAGTACCAGAATAAGCTGGGTAAGACGATTCAGCGATTACTACCCAGTTCTGCGCCCCCATCATGGCTAGATTATCTGACAATTGAACTTGCCAAATTTCATCACCATACATAGGAGCCGAGCATCCAGACAGAGTTACTCCCACAAGAATACATGCAACAACTAATTTAAAGACGGTCATAACAGTGGTTACATCAGCTCATAATCGGAAGGGAAATGGGAGTGGATTTCCCTTCCATCTTAAATAAGGATTTATATATCCATATGTCTGGAACGAGCTTCGCGTTCCTGAGCCGTTCCCTTACTGGGTTTCGTAGAGAACGGACCACCTGCAACTGGAGCAGCTTCTGAGAAAGCGATACCAGGTGTTTCAACGGGTATTCCTTGAACTGGGAAATCTTTACGCAACGGGTGATAAGGATAACCATCCCACATAAGGATGCGGCGCATGTCCGGATGACCATCAAAGTTGATACCCATAAGATCCCAGATTTCACGTTCCTGCCAATTAGCGCCCGCAAAGAGATCCGTAATTGTTGGAAGAGTGGCATCTTCTTCATCAACTAGCACTCTAAAAGAGAGGTTAGCGCCAGTTTCTGCCTGGGTAAGAGTATAAACAACTTCGAAACGCGGATTTGTTCCCAAATTGTCAACGGAACACATATTAATTAGCATATTAAACCCCAGAGCATCACGGGTCCAACGCAAGACACCGTGGATTTGGTCAGGACTTACAACGAGAGATTCTTCGTCGCGGAATGAAATCCGTTTGAGTTTTAATTCGCTGAAGTGAACTACAATTTGGTCGGCTGCTTGAATTTGAGCTGCCAGGACTTTTGGCATAGACAACATAGTGCAGAATGGAAGGAAGTTATAAACGGGAAGTTATTGAATAGGAAAAGAAGGTGCAGCAGGTTCTGGGGCGCTGGCTGGTTTAGGATCTGTCTTTACAAAGAGCTCGCGAGCTGGCTTTTCAGTCATGATTTTCTTTTGAAGAGTCATGAGTGCTTCGAGGAGAGCTTCTGGACGAGGTGGGCAACCAGAGATGTAGACATCGACTGGCAGAAGCTTATCGATGCCCTGCAAAACAGAATAGGAACGAAACATGCCACCAGAAGAAGCGCAAGCCCCCATGGCTATACACCATTTAGGCTCGGGCATTTGATCCCAGAGCCGACGAACAGAAAGTGCCATTTTGTAGGTGACAGTGCCAGCAACAATCATGACATCAGCTTGGCGAGGAGAGAAACGCAAGACTTCTGCGCCAAAGCGAGCAATGTCATATCGAGAAGCTGCTGTGGCCATTAATTCAATAGCGCAACAGGATACCCCCATTGGCATTGGCCACAACGAGTTTTTATGAAGCCAGTTGAGAGCGGCATCGATAGTTGTCATCACGAAATTTCCGTCAGCATTAGGATCGATACAGCCAGAGTCTTGAGAGTTGATATCGTTTGAGCCCATGGGATAAGAGTGGATCAATTAGTGCTTGCCGAAAGCTTACTGTTCCCGGCGCATCTCTCAAGCCTTAAATATGCTTTTTGTACAGATAATCTATTTTGTTTTGGCATGAATAGAAGATTCATGGCGTAAAATTTGTGTGATAGCGTCATTTCTGATTGACTTTATAGACGTTCATTATCAATCTCACTGGCCCCGCCTATGTGGGTTCCTGCAAGCGGAGATTCCATCAAGGTGGGAGAGTGAAACCCCTATACGATTCCATAATCAGACATGTCAACTAATTGCTGCGCGAGTTGCGCTACTCCTGACAAAATTGTATATACCTTTGGCGGAGGGACTGCCGAAGGGAACTCCGGTATGAAGAATTTACTTGGCGGCAAGGGGGCTAACCTTGCTGAAATGGCAGGTATTGGATTGCCTGTGCCACCTGGATTTACCATTACGACGGAAGTTTGCACCTACTACTATGCCCATGAGTGTACCTATCCGGCCCAACTTGATGGTGACGTCAAGAAGGGTATTGCCAATATGGAATCGATTTTGGGACGCAAGTTTGGCGATACGGAGGCGATGCCTCTATTGGTCGCGGTACGTTCCGGCGCCCGAGAATCGATGCCTGGCATGATGGATACGATTTTGAATCTGGGTTTGAATGATAGGACTGTAGAAGCCCTTTGCAAGGCTACGGAAAATCCGCGTTTTGCCTGGGATTGTTATCGCCGATTTGTGCAAATGTACGGCGACGTCGTGTTGGGTGTACAGAAACGCCCTGACGAAGACCATGAACCTTTTGAAGCTGTTATCAGCGCATTGAAAAAAGAACGCCATGGCGATGCTGAAATTGAGGACACGAAGTTGACGGCAGACGACCTGAAGGAATTGGTTGTACGCTTTAAGACGTTGGTGAAGGAACGTACGGGCAAGGATTTCCCGGAATGCCCGTGGGATCAGTTGAATGGAGCTATTGGCGCTGTGTTTGGATCCTGGAACAACGACCGTGCAATTGTCTATCGCCGCAAGTACAATATTCCGTCCGAGTGGGGTACTGCTGTGAATGTGCAAGCTATGGTGTTTGGCAATACGGGGGATGAGTCGGGATCTGGTGTTGCCTTTACTCGTAACCCGGCTAGCGGCGAAAAAGAATTCTATGGTGAATTCCTGATGAATGCTCAAGGTGAAGACGTGGTGGCTGGGGTTCGTACGCCGTCGCCAGTGGCTGATTTGGCTCGTGTGATGCCTGAAGCATTTGACACACTGCAAGAGATTCGTGCAACCTTGGAAAATCATTTCCGAGACATGCAGGACTTCGAGTTTACAATTCAGGATCGCAAGGTGTACATGTTGCAGACCCGTAATGGTAAGCGTACGGGGGTGGCTGCATTCCGTATTGCTTGCGAAATGGTGGAAGAAGGTTTAATTGATTGGAAAACCGCTGTTCGTCGCGTACCTGCTGACCAGGTTGATCAGTTGTTGACTCCGGTATTCGATCGAGAGGCAATTAAGTCTGCTAAGAAAATTGCTTCTGGTCTTCCTGCTGGACCAGGCGCAGCAGCCGGTCGTTTTTATCTGAATGCTGAGCGGGCCGTTGATGCGGCTGAACGTGGAGAAAAAGTTCTTCTAGTACGTTTAGAAACTTCTCCTGAAGACCTTCGTGGCATGATTGCAGCAGAAGGCATTTTGACAGCTCGTGGTGGTGTTTCATCCCATGCGGCTCTTGTTGCTCGTCAGATGGGTAAGGTGTGTGTTTGTGGTGTTGATGCTCTGCAGATTGATTATTCGGCTCGTACGATGACAGTTGGAGGCGTTGTCTACAATGAAGGCGACTATTTGTCCATCGATGGTAATACGGGGGCAGTTTTTGCGGGCAAGGTAGAGACATCTCCTTCCGAAATTATCCAGGTTCTTCTTCGCAAGACGATGAAGCCGGAGGAGAGTCGCGTATACCAGAACTTTGCGAAGCTCATGGAATGGTGTGAAGCCTGTACTCGCATGAAAGTGCGTACCAATGCTGACTCTCCGAAGCAGGCGCAGACGGCGGTAGCTTTTGGTGCTGTTGGTATTGGACTTTGCCGCACCGAACACATGTTCTTCGAAGGCGACCGTATTGACTACATGCGTGAAATGATCCTTTCTACTGGCGTCGCTGCACGCGAAGCTGCTGTAAACAAATTGCTTCCGTTCCAGAAAGCTGACTTTAAGGGCATCTTCTCAGCACTGAAGGGATTGCCAGCAACTATTCGCCTACTCGATCCGCCTTTGCATGAATTCTTGCCTCAAACGAAAGAGCAACAACTTGACCTTTCGAACAAGATTGGTATGCCTGTGGAAGTGATTATGCGTCGAGTTTCCGAATTGCATGAATTCAATCCGATGCTTGGTCATCGTGGTTGCCGTTTGGGCATTTCTTATCCGGAAGTGACTCGCATGCAGGCTCGCGCTATTCTTGAAGCTGCCGTTGAAGTTTCTGAAGAAGAAGGTTTTGACGTTGTTCCTGAAATCATGATTCCTCTTGTTGGATTTAAGAAGGAATTCGACATCCAGAAGGCTATCATCGATGAAGTTGCCAAGAGTGTCTTTGAAGAAAAGGGCCGTGGTGTTGAATACCGCGTTGGTACAATGATTGAAATTCCACGAGCAGCTGTCACTGCGGACCAGATTGCTGAAAGCGCTGAATTCTTCTCATTTGGTACCAATGATTTGACTCAGACTGGTTTAGGTATGAGCCGCGATGATTCTGGTTCATTCCTTGGCAAGTATAGTGAGCTTGAAATTATCAAGAAGAATGTCTTTGCTTCGATTGATCAGGAAGGTGTTGGCAAGTTAATGCAGATTGCTTGCGAATTGGGTCGCAAGAGCCGTCCAAACATCAAGTTGGGTATCTGTGGAGAACACGGTGGTGACCCTGATTCCGTTAAGTTCTGCAACAAGTTGAACCTGGACTACGTGAGTTGTTCTCCATATCGTGTGCCGACTGCACGTTTGGCTGCTGCTCAGGCTGTTCTTGAACAAGGGCAAGCTTAATTTCGATTTTTTATCTCCAGAGATGAGTAACCTTTGAGGGAATACTCCTTTTCTGGCCTTCTAAATCCCCTGTGGACATAGGTCTGCAGGGGATTTACCCTAATATTGGATGAATAGACGAGAGAATGGTGTAAACTCATTCCCATAACTCTACCTTAACGACCATATTTTGATAGAACTATGACTACAACCGATTCTAATTATGTTAATGGACAGAAGACGACTTGTAGTAGACGCACGGAGTTGAAAACCATTGCTTATTTAGCGTTGCCCGTATTGATTGCCAATGTGTGTAACATGGGCATGGGGTTTGTGGATACGATTGTGGCGGGTAAGGCCTCAGCCGTAGATATGGCGGGTGTAGCCATAGGTGCTTCTTTATTTAATCCGTTGCAACTATTTGCTATTGGAATACTTATGGTGATAGGACCCTTAATAGCGAATTACCGTGGGCAATCTTCTGGTAACCGAAGTGGAGTGGTCACATATAATGGCATTTGGTTGGCGCTAATTCTTGGAATAGGGGTCATTGTATTAGAATTGTTATTGATACCTATGCTACGTTGGATTTCTCCCGAGTTGAAGATGTATGAAGTGGCGAAAGGGTATTTGCATGCTGTGTTATGGGGGGTACCAGCTAATTTAACGTTCATTGCGTTGCGCGGTCTTAACGAAGGTGCTAACATGACACGTCCAGCCATGTTAGTGGGTATTGCTTCACTGCTATTAAATATACCATTAAACTATATGTTTGCATTTGGAGCGATGGGTATGCCTGCGTTGGGAGGGGTAGGTTGCGGAGTGGCAACTGCCGTTATATATTGGTTTCAGGCGATAGCGATGTTTGGCATTGTCTACATACATCCTGTGCATAGACGATACAGACGGCAAATCATCGCTCTGCGGCGTCCGAATATTAATTTGATGGAGCGTGTGCTTAAGGTCGGATTTCCAGTGGGCATTTCTATGTTTTGTGAGGTTCTTTTATTTTGTGGATCATCGCTTGTTTTAGCTCCTTTGGGGGCCATTGAAGTGGGAAGTCATCAGATTGCATGTAACGTATCTGGTATGATGTTTATGTTGCCTTTATCCATTGGTTTGGCTGCTTCTATTCGCGTAGCGTATCATACGGGGGCTTGTGATAGTATAGGACTACGTTCATCGATAATTTTTTCCTTTGGTTTTGTTTTATGTACTTTTGTGGTGACTTTCCTGACGGTGATATTGTTGAACAAGCAGATTGTTTCTTTGTTCAATGATGAGCCAGCCATCATTACGACAGCTTCGGTATTGATTTTCCTAAGTGCCATTTACCAACTCCCCGACTGTATTCAGGTGGTTAGTGCAGGAATTCTAAGAGGGTTCCGAGATACAGCTCCCATTAGTATCATCACATTCATTTCCTATTGGATCATAGGATTTCCCATCGGGGTCATTTTGTCTCGTACTACATGGGTTACACAAGAAATCATGGGGGCTCGCGGTGTATGGATCGGTTTCATTTGTGGTTTGATTTCAGCAGCCATTTTATTACTGGTGCGCATGAATCGTACCTACCGTCGAGAGCAAGCTAAGATTTATTCTACATCAAGGAAACGAGCTAGTTTATATGACGCCTGAGCGTTTATGTTTTCCTGTTATTTCGACCAAGTTTTGTAGTTTAATGAAAAGAATTAAATCGATTTATAAACTTATCGGAAGTTTTATTGTTATTGTTGGTTTGGTTGTCGGGTACTTCGATAAGAAGATTTGGCAAAGTAGTTATCCTATTTCGTCAGAATATGGCGTTACTGTTACGTATGTGTTTGATGGAGATACCATTGAGGTTTGCCAGATTCCATCAACTAAGTCGAAAAAACGCGTGCGCCTTTTTGGCATTGATGCTCCTGAATTTAAACAGGAAGGCGGTCAAGAGAGCAAGAATGCCTTGGAAAAACTATTGAAAAACAAGAAAGTACGACTTGTTCAACGTGCAGATTCAGATTCATACGGTCGATTCGTGGCTGAAGTTTTCGTTGAGGGAGAGAATGATTCAGTCAATTTAGCCATGTTACGAGCGGGTAGAGCCTGGCATTACAACTATTTTGCTCCAGCAAACGAATTCCCTCAATTTCATCAAGCAGAAGAGAAGGCTAGACGCCAGCGTCTTGGACTCTGGAAAAATGATAACCCTGTTCCACCTTGGGAATGGAGACGTCTGCACTCACTCAATCAACAAGTGTCGCAGGGTACAACCCTCAAGCTATCCGGTTCCTTTGTCGTAAAGCACGTGATTGACGGCGATACCTTGGAACTTGTTCCTCTAGGAAACTCCAAATCGCAACTGCGAATCCAACTCTTTGGTATTGACGCTCCAGAATATAGACAAGCCGGAGGCAAAGATTGTAAGCAATTTCTGACGAACCTAGTGAAGGGCAAACAAGTTCGTCTAGAACAACGAGCAGAAGCAGATGTTTACGGACGACTTATTGCGGAACTCTATATAGAGGGTGAGCAAGAGTCTGTAAATATTACCATGTTGCGTGCTGGTAAAGCCTGGCATTACGACTATTATGCCCCAGCTAGTCAATATCCTTCTTATCGTCAAGTAGCAGATGAGGCCAGAAAACATCGATTCGGTATTTGGAAAGATGCTAATCCCATGCCTCCATGGGAATGGAGACGACAACACTCTAGACGTCAATAACAGCAATGCTTAAAGAATCAAAACGTACTCATTAATAACAGTAATCGACGTTGGTGGGTGCCTTGTTGTATACTGCGTTAATTTTTTCCGAGTTTTTGGTTGCTTGGCCTAACTTATGGCGTTTACATGCAGGTGTTGGGCTACAACTTTTGGTATCTTCTACTAATGAACTTAACGATTTTCGAGGGCAACTTAGAGTTTGGGGATATTAGTATGTTGATAGTAAATATCTTGTAATAAAAATTAATAAACGAGTAAATTTTTGTTGCTCTTGGAGTGAAGTTTGACATACTCCTTAGCCGTCGAAAGTGGGCCTTGTCACGACAAAGATCCTGTTTACGCGGGATTTGAGTTCTGGGACAATGCTTTTCATAGCGGGAAGGGAATCAAGAATTTCCCTGTGCCAGGGTCGCGGTTCATTTCGACAGACTCAACCATCAAAACCCATGAATATTGAACTATTGTTTTGGGCGATTCCTATTGCCTCATTTTGTGCGCTCTTATTCGCGTTCTTGTTTTTCAGGAGCATGAAGAAAGAGGGCGAGGGTACAGAGACTATGCGGAAGATTGCACGACATGTGCGAGATGGAGCTATGGCGTATTTGAAACAGCAATACAAGATCGTAGCTATCTTCTTTGTGCTGATCACGATGATCTTTGCATGGTTGGCCTATGGCCTCCGCATTCAAAATGCCTGGGTGCCGTTCGCTTTTATTTCTGGCGGTTTTTTCTCAGGCCTTGCTGGATATATCGGGATGAAGACTGCAACTTATGCCTCGAACCGAGTAGCTAACGCATGCCGTAATTCGCTAGATGCTGGTTTGCAGATTGCGTTTCGTTCTGGAGCGGTTTTGGGGCTGACGGTTGTTGGTTTGGCAATGCTCGACATAGGTGCCTGGTATTACATTCTGGATTATTTTTATAATGATATGAGCTTGAATGAACGCTTGGTTTTGATAACTACGACTATGTTGACCTTCGGCATGGGGGCTTCATTGCAAGCATTATTTGCTCGTGTTGGCGGTGGTATTTTCACAAAAGCAGCAGATGTTGGAGCCGACTTAGTTGGGAAGGTTGAGGCCGGTATCCCGGAAGACGATCCTCGTAACCCAGCGACGATTGCCGACAATGTAGGAGACAATGTAGGAGACGTGGCTGGTATGGGGGCTGACTTGTATGAATCCTATTGCGGTTCTATCCTTGCTTCCGCAGCATTAGGTGCGGCTGCTTTCTATGCTATGCCCGAGGAAGCTGAAAAAGCTGTTTTAGCACCGATGTTAGTCGCGGCATTGGGAACCGTTCTTTCAATTATTGGTGTGTTTGTTGTGCGAGTGAAGCGCGGTGCCACACAGACAGAATTGATGGCCGCGCTTGGTCGTGGTGTCAACTTGAGTTCATTCCTGATTGCCATTGGTTCTGCTGTACTTCTCAAACTGATTGGTTTGAGCAACTGGGCTGGTATTTGGGGTGCTATCGTCACAGGTCTTATTGTTGGTATCATCATCGGCAAAGCTACAGAACACTATACTTCTCACGATGGTAGACCTTGCCGTAAGATTGCCGAAAGTGCTCAGACTGGGCCTGCAACTGTAATTATTTCAGGTATCGGTATTGGCATGATTTCTACTTGCATTCCTGTTGTTACGGTTGTTATTGGCACGATCTTAGCTTACGGTTTGGCATCTGGTGATTGGCATTTTTCTGGCGAAGGAATTAGTATGGGCTTGTATGGTATTGGTATGGCTGCTGTTGGCATGCTCTCTACACTGGGGTTGACCTTAGCAACAGACGCTTACGGCCCGATTTCTGATAACGCTGGTGGTAATGCTGAAATGAGTGGACTTGAAGAAGATGTACGCCGCCGCACGGATGCTCTTGATGCTCTTGGCAACACAACTGCTGCTACTGGTAAAGGATTTGCTATCGGTTCTGCTGCCTTGACAGCCTTAGCTCTGCTTGCATCGTACATTGAAGAACTCAAGATTGCTATCAGGCATTGGTCTGAATCGACTGGAATGACAGAATATGCTATTAATGAGACTACGAAGGTTTCTGTCGAGAAGCTTTCGCAATGTTCCCTGGTTGAGTTTATGGAATATTTTCAGGTGAACTTGATGAACCCGAAGGTGTTGATGGGGCTTTTTATTGGCGCTATGATGTCTTTTCTTTTCTGTGGTTTAACGATGAATGCGGTAGGGCGTGCCGCTGAGAAGATGGTGACGGAAGTTCGGCGTCAGTTCCGTGAGATCAAAGGTATTCTTACCGGCAAGGCTGAGCCTGACTATGTACGTTGTGTGGAAATCTCGACTGCTGCTGCTCAGCATGAAATGATTTGGCCTTCTGTATTGGCGGTGATTACTCCAATCCTTACAGGACTCATCCTTGGGGTTCCAGGTGTATTTGGGCTGCTTGCAGGTGGTCTTGCCGCTGGTTTTGTTTTGGCCGTGTTCATGGCTAATTCTGGTGGTGCTTGGGACAATGCCAAAAAGTACATCGAACAGGGTAATTACGGCGGCAAGGGTTCCGAAGCTCACAAAGCTTCTGTTATTGGCGATACTGTGGGAGATCCCTTCAAAGATACCTCGGGCCCATCTCTGAATATTTTAATTAAATTAATGAGCATGGTTTCTATCGTAACGGCTGGCATTAATATAGCCATTACTATCCTGTAATTTTGTGATTACAGATCGAAACCATTATCGTTAGTTAATTAACAGGTATCTTCCTCCCGAATCGCGATGGCGCTGTTCGGGAGTTTTTTGTATCTAAAAGAATAGATGAGGAAACTCTCAAATTTGTATCACTAGTGTCCGGTAAAACTTTTGAGGAAGTCTCCCCTTAAGGTAGTTCTACTAGGAAAGACAGGCTTTCCCAAAGAGAGGCGACACTAGAATCCACAAATAATACTGGGGTTACTTGTCAGCATAGGAGGCTATCCGCTTGCCTATTGTATACATGAGGGGAACAAGTACGAGGGACATACGATGCAGCCGGTAGTGGCGGATTCAGAGCTGATGAACGGAGACAACATAGCGGACCTTGAAGCAAACGGCTACAAATACATTATCGGTGTCGAAAGCAGGAATATACAGGAATGGATGCTTGGGCAACCGAAGATCGATAACCGGCTGATCGTGCATGCAAGGAGGCCTATAGCAGGGGAAGGGGGTGTCTCGACTGGAAAAGGCATACAGGCGCGACACTCTGACAAAAGAAAACATAAACCAGCGTGGTTATAACAAGTTCCTAAAAAGGGAAGGAGACATCAAGGTGGCCATCGATTCGACAAATTTGAAGCTGATGCAAAATGGGACGGGCTGAAAGGCTGTCTTACCAATACCAATATTCCGGTCGGCGAGGTATATGCCATGTACTACAACTTGTGGCATGTTGAAAGGACCTTCCGCATCTCAAAATCGAAGATAGAGATAACGCGCGATGTCCCACTTCATCCGACGGCGCCTAGAGGCACATGTTTGCATCTGCTTTGTAGCACTGAAGGTTTACAAGGAACTGGAAAGACTGCTGAAACTATCCTAAGTAAATATGAGTGTTGACAAGGTATTGGCATTTGCTCAGACCATCATGACAATACAGATGACGTTGCCCAAAAAACAAGCAGGTTCTTAACCGGACTATACTCATGAAACGGCATCAACGCATTGTCTCTCTGTTTTCTGATGAATTTTGGATGACACGTTGACGGAGTCAGGAAAAGACCAAGTAGAACCTTACTAAAATCTGTCTTGTTTTAATTGGCGGCGGCTAACTTTTTCAGAAGGCTATCTGCAACGTCTGTTTAATAGGCATTGCGGATGCTTCAATTCTATCTTATCCGTTTTACCGGAGGTAATAACCATCATCTTTACCCTAAAAGGTCAGAAGAGCAAATGAACTGAGTTTTGGAACAAACAATAAATATTCAATAAAAAAATCTCCTCATTCTTTCGAACGGAGAGATTCATGGTACTCGAGAGGGGGCTCGAACCCCTACGGTGTATATCACCACTAGATCCTTAGTCTAGCGCGTCTACCAATTCCGCCACCCGAGCTTGATTGGGAACCTTACGGCAAACGGATTCTATTCGAATCTTTTACCGATGGCAAGGACTTTTTTGAAAAAAATGTTTTGGGAGGGACTGTTTCAAATCCGCTGGTAAAAGCATTGTCGAAGTTTGAGGAAGAGATAGGGTACGTTGAAGAGTCCACAGGTTTTGGATTGGATCCGAGATAGAGTAGCATTAGCTGACTCGATCTTGTCTTTGTTGACTCCATAGAGAAACGAGTTAACCACCTCCTTGAGTTCTTGAGAAACCTTTGGGCAAATCGTTTTAAGGGCCCTATTTCACTTGCTTGGGCTATTCGTAGCCACTTGCTCAACCGCCATTGTCCTGCATTGGGATTGGGCGCATTCCAGATCTCGCGAAACTCTTCTTTAAGCACATAACTAGCTGATATGTAGCTGATATGTTCTTGTTGATCCCCAGAAGAAGCTCGAGTCGAGCTCGTGCTGATTCTGGTACATTCTCTTTGCCTCTCAGCAGTAAATAACGTGAATTGGCTATCACTCTCCTATCCATCTCACTAGCCTTCCTGAGTTCCTCCCGGCGTACTTGGTCGAGTGCCGCATTGAGATTGGATATCATATGAAAACGATCAAAACATATATTAGCATGTGGTAAATGTTTCTCTACTGCTGCTTTATAGGTATTACTGCGA
>CASFPZ010000051.1 GCA_949296365.1 uncultured Akkermansia sp.
CAAGCTGAACGAAGAAGGCAGCACGATTTTGCAGCCGTTGTTCAATTTGTCCGTGACTTCGACGAGCATGGATGGTTACGAAGAAAACGGGACGGGCGGTAATGCGGGGTTGCGAGTCGACGAGCAGGAGTTGACGACGGGGACGGCTGCATTGGGCGCTCGAGTGTTAGGCTTGTTTGGCCAGAATCTATTTGGTCGTGACGTGCTGGGTGAACTTCGCGTGAACGTGGCGCAGGACTTTGGCGACAACCAGAGCGAAGCTGGGGTTGGTTTTGTGGGAGTGCCCGGGTTCCAACGCACAGTGCGCGGAGCAGAGAGCGGAGAGACAGCGATCCAGGTAGGAGCCGGGTTGCACATGCCGGGGGGAGAGCAAGGGACGTTGTTTATCAACGGCAACGGAGACTTCCGCGATGGATCGACCTCGTACAGCGGGTCGATTGGTTACAGATACAACTTCTGACGAAACCATATCCTCGACAGAGGATCAGAAGAGAGCCACCCCGTCGGGAGACGAGGTGGCTCTTTTCCTTTTAGGAACAGTCCTTCTTCTCTCTATTGTTACTGAATGACATTGCACCCTTTGAATATCAAGAGTTTACAAGGCCGCTGTACAGTAAATTGTAAATTTTTGTATTTGATCACTTTTGAGCTTTCCCTCAGCTACAAAAAAAGCTAGTCTTCCTTATGCCTTTATACTTAAAAATCGACGAGGCCATTAAAGGTCCATACTCGATAGGTCAGTTGATTACAATGCTAGAAAAAAACGAGATATCAGTAAGAACGCCTGCTTGCAGTCAATCAGGGGTCTGGATCTCGGTTGGAGATATAATCCGTGGAGAACTTCAAAAGAAATACAACCTAAACGATTTTGCAAACAAGGTTGAGCTACTCGAAAGGAAACGTGAACCTATTTTTTATTTATGTTCTAGCATAGGGATAATCTCTTTAATCGTAGCTCTCCCGTTTATCTTTCATTTTAATGTATATATCTTTTTCGTTTCGCTTATCGCTGCCGCCACCCATTGTACTATGTGGTTGATCATTGGGTATATAGCAGAAAAGAATATCAAAAACCACAAACTTTTACATATACTTGTAAATAAAGACCTAGAATAGAGATAAAAATATTACATTCCGCCGTTGATGTTAGCAATAAGCGTATCATCGACCTCCAGATAAAGCACGATGTCGCCGCAAGCGTGAATCGTGATTGTGTCGTCTGATATCGTCGCAAGCAAAATTGAATAGGTTGGCGGGTCGTCTGGTTGCCATTCTGGGGAGTCTTTCGGGATGTTCCCCACGTGGACGGGCCAATCTGTCGAGTATTGCTTTTCTTTTGTGATCGACGAACTTTCTAATTCTGTCAACGAGTTTGTCTTGTATCTCACATTGAGATAAATTTCTGGAATGTCAAGGCCTCAAGACACCAATCAACCAAGTGTCCTCCCCCAACCTGCTATTGAAAATAGGCTTTCATAGCTTCACGCTCTTGGGGCACGAGATCATCGCGCCAAACAGTCACCCCACCTCGAGCTTTGCTTGTTGCTTGTTTACTTTGAGAAGACACAGGCGCCACTTCCTGCTGTTCAGGAGCAGAAACTGTCGTCTCTGTAACATCTCCCAAAGCTGCCCGACTAAGATCAGTCGCACTGATGGATTCCGAAGATCCGTCAGTTAACGACTCGATCTTCTGACCAAATACGAGCGGAGCATCGTCACGGCCACGATTGACGCCGCCATAACCCGCCTCTGGTCCAGATCGGTTCCCAGAGCCAGAATTCTGTTCTCCTGTTTTTTCCTGGAGGTAATCGTTCGGATTGATAACCGGAGAAAGTCCTTGGGCTGTCTGGCACATTTCGTTCAGTTTTCCAGAAGCTTTTTTCAATTGTCGAGCTAAATCTTTGAGTTGTTCGGGAGTCAGCTTACAAGAACCATTTTTGCAATCGACAGACGCCATGTTCTCCGCCAATTGCTGATTCACTTGGAGGCGATTGTTTTTCATGGTTTCTAAGGTTTGCTGCAATTCTTCGTATTGCCCGCGAGGTACCTCATTCTCCAAAGCATAAGAAGTTTCGGCAAGGTTGTTACTCAAATCACGTGCCGATGACTGGACTCGTTCGAATAAAACGTCAGCTGCTTCCAACCCGGCATGGGAATAAAGTTCATCACGAGGCATCGTCGTTAAATTAGCAACTTCTTCTTTGAAGGTCTCCACGGTCGATTGGTCCAAAGCTTCCATTTCTTCCAGATGCTCGATCAATTCTTCTGTCTGTGCCAGTGCAGGAGGCAATTCGACATGATCGAATTTAGGCTTCTGATCCGCTTGCGGTAACGGCAAAACACAAGCTAACCACAGAGATACCGCGCTGCCAACTAACCACCCCCAGACGCCTGTTAACTTTAAATGTAAGGTGCCACGATGTGGTAGAGCAGTCAACGAATGCTTCAGATTCCATTCTTCCTCCGCACTCAAGGCAGCTTCAAGCCCCAATTGGGTATCGATGAATGCAAGGGTATCTTTGCGAGTGAACCACCGACGGGCACATTGACGATATGTCCAAAATCCCACGGAGACAATCAACAAGAATGCCGCAGTCGGCGTCAACCATTCCTGTAGCGCAAAACGACGATTCCAATAGATAATGCCGGCAAGTGCAGACCCAGCTATAAACGTCGGCACGGCCGCTGCCTCTATCGCTAAGAAGGCATTGATGCACAATCGGATCCTCCACACTCGACTGTTTATCTGCCAATTCACGTCTGTATCATAGCATGTTCGTCGCAGTCGTAAATACAAATCAACGTACTTGCTATCCTAGCTCAAGATTATTAGACTCCCAACATGTCCACTTGCAAAGCTCTTCAATATTTTCGTAAAGATCCCTACAGGTACAATTGTGCCCAATCCATCTGCGCAGCCTGTGGGCGCGACGACCTGTTGGAAGCCACCAGTAATTGCGGTACAGGCAAAGCTCCTGATGGTCTCTGCGGCGCCTTGTATGCCGCTCTTCTCATCGTTCCAGATGACCAGTCACAGGACGTCGTCGAACAATTCAAAAAAGCAAACGGAGCTATTCACTGCATACAACTCAAAAAAGAGTGCAAAGTCCCCTGCCAGCAATGTTTAGAAGTTGCTGAACGTATCGTCAACGAAAAGCTTGTCTGACGCCTAGTCTCCTCTTTTCTGTTTCTCTTTTGTCTAGATCTCATTCCACCAGGGACTTGCTCATCATCATTCATGACTCGTTCCATTCGAGCTGTGCGTTTTTATAGCGTCGAATTGCTTTCTTGCTTCCCGTCACCTCCCAGGAAGAGATCTATTGATGGTTAGGGGATCAAACTTCTAAGCGGCAACCCTATAGTGTACTGACCACCATCCATTCAGAACCACTTCGGATCCCTTGTCGGAACGCTCAGCTTCTCTGCCGATTTGGGAAGCCACCAAACTTGCCTTCGACGCCCGTCAATATAGAGTTTGCCACCCGCAAGTAAATCAATGCCAACAATGTTGAAATCAGCACCAAGAGCGGCCTCGACTCTAGGTAGTTGAAGACTTCCCCAACACACTGAAGCAATATCGACAAAACGAAATTCAGAACTGTGAGATATCCCGTTCACATCAACTCGCACGGCCTCTTCCCGACGCACCTTGGTTCGTCCCTGCCATTGGCAGCCACTCAGGCATGTCTGCGTCGCCCCAGTATCCATAATCAACCTAGTCAATACGCCATCCAAATGCATGAGTGCCTGGATCTGGTCGTTCTCCCAAACAATAGGCATTCTCATCGCCCCAATTTGCCACAAAATATCTTCCCTAAGCGACACTGGCAAAAAGGACAACGTGCGAGTTGATACATCGATCACAAACGGGAACTGCGATAAAACATCCAACCCCAATAGTCCATCGACTGGTTTGCCCGCACACTCGCCAAGCTGTGGCATCTCAAGCACCAAGATGGGCATGTCTCCCACACTCATCGGCCCGACAATGCACGACTCAATATCCGTCCAAAAAACCTCTTGTCGGATGTTGCTACCTGCTCCTGCTTGCACGGGATATTTTTGCTTCCCAGGGAAAAGCCGGTTAAACGAATCCCTCCTCAACACTGTGACATTCGCACCGGTATCTGCCACCATCTGACACTTTTCTCCGTTCATATAAACGTCGACTACGGCTAGCCCATAGTAATCTCGTCCATGAAGCGTCGCCTCTGGGCCTAGCAGCAAAGATGATTGTCCTACATCGCCGTTTCCTACAGGATAACGTGCGCACATGGGCAATATCGCTGCCAAAAACGCCATAATAATCAAAAGCCCTAACCGCTTCATGTCGATATTCTCGCTAATCTTCCACGAAAAGCAATCACTAATCATTGACTTTCGGAAACGATCATGCAGGATATGAGGTACAAAATACGTGTTAACATGAGTAACGACTCGATTAAATCTACACCTTTGGAAACTAAGCATATCGAACTAGGTGCCAAAATGGTTCCCTTCGCTGGTTGGAATATGCCTGTCCAATATCCCACTGGCATTCTTGCTGAACACAAAGCCGTTCGTGAAACCTGCGGAATCTTCGATATTTCGCATATGGGCCAGTTCTTCATCTCCGGCAAAGACGCCGCTTCTTGGCTCAACTCTATGCTGACCAATAATATCGCCAAATTGGACGTCAACCAGGGACAGTATACGATCATGCCCAACGATCAAGGTGGTATTATCGATGATCTTATTATCTACCGTAATGGCGAAGAATCGTTTCTAGCTGTCGTCAATGCCTCCAAAATCGATGAAGACTATGCTTGGCTCTCCGCTCATCTCAAGGGAGAGGTCTCTCTCGATAATCAATCGGATCAGTTCGCAGGCATGGCCGTTCAAGGCCCTAACTGCCAAGTGGTTTTTGCCAAAGTTTTCCCCGACCTGTCGCTCCCTGTTCGCAATAGCCTCATGTCGCTCTCCTGTAACGGCCAGCAAATCTACGTCTGCCGCACCGGATACACGGGCGAAGACGGATTCGAATTCTTCTGTCCCGCCAACCATGGCATTGAATGGTTTAGCGCATTCATCGGAGCCGGAGCTCTGCCATGCGGCCTCGGCGCACGCGATAGCCTCCGTCTGGAAATGTGTTTTCCGTTAAATGGAAACGATCTTGATCCTGTTCACACGCCCATCGAAGCCGGGCTGGGTTTCTTCTGCGCCCTTGATACTGACTTCACCGGTGTCGAAATCATGCGCCAACAAAAAGCTGATGGCCCCAAAGTCCGCTTAGCTGCTATCGAGTACACGGACAAAGGCGCTCCACCACGGGCTCATTACCCTGTTTTTTCCAAAGATGGTCAGGAACTCGGTTGCCTTACCAGTGGCGTTCTCTCTCCCTCGCTCAAGAAAGGAATTGGCCTTGCCTACCTCCCCGTTGAATTTGCCAAGGCGGGAACTGAACTCCAAATTGAAGTCCGTGGGAAAAAATTCCCCGCTGTTGTTGTTAAAAAGCCTTTCTATAAAAAAGGTTGATTATTTCTTAAAAAAGAACTGACAAACTTTCGTCTTTCTCACATCTTACCTCTACATCATTCAAAATATGCACAACGTACCTGACAACCTGTTGTATTCCCAGGACCATGAATGGGTCGAAGTCAATGGCAGCATTGCCACTGTCGGTATTACCGATCACGCTCAAGCGGAGCTATCCGATGTCGTTTTCGTCGATCTTCCTAAGGTTGGCGATTCCATCTCCTCTGGAGACACGGTTTCTACCGTCGAATCTGTCAAAGCAGCCAGCGATGTCTATGCACCGATCTCGGGTGAAATCCTGGAAGTCAACGAAGAACTCGAAAACGACCCAGGTTTGATCAACTCAGATCCATATGGCGCTGGGTGGATTTACAAGGTTCGTATCGACCTCCCCTCTGAAACCAATGACCTGATGAACGCCGCTGATTACGAAGCGTTCTGTTCCTGACATATTTTTGAGCAAGCCCCGGTGAGTGCAAGCTTGCCGGGGTTTCTTGTTTTATTTACCTATTCCATATGATGAATACATGTACTTCTGATTTCTCCAGCCGTCATATCGGCCCCACCTCTGCTGAACGTCAGGAAATGCTCGAATTCCTGGGTTATTCGTCTTTAGAGGCTCTCATGGACGATGTTATGCCCTCCGATATCCGCCTTCCCCAGCCGCTGGATCTGCCGCCTGCTCTGCCGGAACACGAGGCGCTCGACCAACTCCGTGCCATGTTGAGCAAAAACAAACTGCTCAAATCCTATATTGGCCAAGGATACTACGGCACATTGACTCCTGCCGTCATTTTGCGAAATGTTCTTGAAAATCCTGGTTGGTATACGGCCTACACGCCTTATCAGCCAGAAATCTCCCAAGGGCGTCTGGAAACCTTGATGAACTTCCAGACGATGATTGTTTCGCTGACTGGCCTCCCTGTGGCTAATGCCTCGTTGCTCGATGAAGGTACTGCCGCGGCCGAAGCAGCCTTCCTCTGTATGGCATCGCGTCCCAAAGCTAATACGTTCTTCGTAGCCGACTCATGTCATCCTCAGACAATTGAGGTCATTCGCACGCGTTGCGCCCCGCATGGCTATCAAGTGATCGTCGGAGATTGGAAATCATTCGACCCTAGCGCTTGTAATGGTCTTGCAGGAGTCCTCGTGCAATATCCGGATACTTACGGCTCGATTGAATGTTACGCCTCGTTCTTCGAAAAGGTCCATACCGTTAAAGCTCTTTGCGTCACGGCTTGCGATCTCATGGCTTTGACTCTGCTTAAGGAACCTGCCGCATTCGGAGCCGATATCTGCATCGGCAATACACAGCGTTTCGGTATGCCTATGGGGTTTGGAGGCCCTCACGCTGCTTTCATGGCGGTCAAAGACGAGCTCAAACGCCGCATGCCTGGTCGACTCATTGGGTTGACGATTGATGCCCATGGCAAGCCCTGTTATCGTCTTGCCTTGCAAACGCGAGAACAACACATCAGGCGCGACAAGGCTACCTCCAACATCTGTACTGCCCAAGTTCTGCCTGCCCTGATCTCCACATTCTATGCAATTTACCACGGCGCCGACGGTCTCCGATCCATCGCCCAGTCTATCCACTGTCTCACTCAACAACTTGCTCGTGCCCTCAAACAGGTAGGAATGCAAGTCTCGGAACAAAACTACTTCGACACTATTGTTTGCACGGCAGCAGGGCAAGCTGGAAAGCTTACAGCAGCCGCCCTCGGTGCCGGTTACAATGTGCGCTTAATCGATGACAATCGAATTGGTATCTCCCTGGATGAAACAACTACCACCGACGACGTCGCTGCCCTCGTCCTCGCCCTCACTGGACAAGACGGGATCTCGTTGTCTTGTAGCGGTAAACCTGCGTGGGATCCCTGTTTCGAACGTCAATCCGCTTTCTGTCAAGAACGTGTTTTCAACGCTTTCCATTCGGAAACCGACATGATGCGCTATATCCATCGTCTAGAATCACGGGATCTCGCCCTCAACGAAGCAATGATCCCCTTGGGTTCTTGCACGATGAAATTGAATGCTGCTGCTATCATGATGCCTATCACTTGGCCGGAAGCTTGCTCACTCCACCCATTTGTGCCGGAAGACCAGGCTGCTGGTATTCGCGAAATGCTAGACGACCTCGAAAAGCGCCTTTGCGTTATCACCGGATTCGCCGGATTCTCAATGCAACCTAATTCAGGTGCTGCAGGCGAATACGCCGGACTCATGACTATCCGCAATTACCTCAATTCGATCGGCCAAGGTAACCGCTACATCTGCCTCATTCCTTCCTCGGCTCACGGCACTAACCCTGCCTCGGCCGCTATGGCTGGATTCAAAATCATCACCATCAAATGCGATACTCAAGGTAACATCGATATGGATGACCTCAAAACTCAGGCTGAAGCCCACAAGGATGATCTAGCCTGTATCATGGTCACCTACCCATCCACTCACGGCGTCTATGAACCCACAATTACAGAACTTTGCCGCGTCATTCACCAATGTGGCGGCCAAGTCTACATGGATGGCGCTAATATGAATGCCCAGGTGGGCTGGACCAACCCGGGATTTATCGGTGCTGACGTCTGCCACCTTAATTTGCACAAAACCTTTGCTATGCCTCATGGAGGTGGAGGCCCCGGCATCGGATGCATCGGGTGCCGTCCTCACCTAGTACCTCACCTGCCTGGACACCTCTCGTTGGCTAAAAAGAACGGCGCCGTCGCTTCGGCCGCATGGGGAAGCGCTTCTATCGCCCCTATCTGCTGGATGTACCTTGCAACTATGGGTGAAACCGGCCTCAAAAAAGCCACCGCCACTGCCATCCTCAATGCTAACTACATTGCTAAGAAACTCTCGCCTCTCTTCCCCGTCTTATACTCGGGTAACAAGGGGCTCGTCGCTCACGAATGTATCCTAGACACCCGCCCTATGGACGATGCGGCACACCTTACTGTCGATGATATTGCCAAGCGCTTGATGGACTATGGATTCCACGCTCCTACTATGTCGTTCCCGGTCCCGGGTACACTCATGGTCGAACCTACGGAATCAGAACCTAAATCTGAACTCGATCGATTTATCCAGGCTATGTCTTGTATCCACAGCGAAATCCAGGCTGTCATCGACGGCAAGGCTGATCAAGACGATAATGTCCTCAAGAACGCACCGCATACGGATCAATGCGTCTGCGCCGATACTTGGGAACATTCGTATTCGAGAAGCGAAGCTGCCTACCCTGTACCATCGCTCCGTACTCACAAGTTTTGGCCATATTGCAGCCGAGTCGACAACGTCTACGGCGATCGCCATCTCGTGTGTTCCTGCGATACTCTCAAACTCTACGAAGAATCCGCCTCAGCTGAATAATTCTTATTCTGTCTAGACATCTTTATTCTCAGTCGCCATCTGCGCCTTCCTAGCAGATGGCGGTTTTTTATTGATTATTCCTACTCCTACTTATAGCGACTCTGTCTCGAGAGATAAACGACTTATTTTTTCTCAGGCATACATGAAAAAGAATTTCACTCTCCTCGTAATTACATTAGAATACTCCCCGTATTTCGGACTTAATAATATTCACCTCTTTCGTATATTATGTTTCAAACCTTTCCATCACAACGCGGCAATAAGAACAATCCAGATACGGCAGCACAACCAGATCCTTTTAGTTCTGGCGGTATGTGGGGTTCAACTCCTGCTACAGACAACACTGCCGATGATTCGTCGTTTTCCTCTCCTGCTAGCGACCCTTTCGCTCGTTCTGCAAGTTCTTCTCATACATCTAGCCAGAACGTAACACGCAACGTTCTGAATTCTGATGTTCAAGTAATTGGTACATTGCGGTTTGTTGACGATTTACTTATTGATGGTTATGTCGAAGGTAAAATCCTGTCTGACGGTATTTTGAGTATTGGACAAAATGCTGAAATCAAGGCTGAAATTCACACCAAATCTGTAACTGTCCATGGCAAAGTCATCGGCAACATCACGGTTACTGACAAGGTAGAACTTAAGGCCTCCGCTGAACTTGTTGGAGATATCAAAGCTGCCCAGTTATCGGTAGAATCCGGTGCCGTTTTCATTGGCCGCTCTACCGTCGGTACAGATGTTTCTCGTTTCATGAAAGACAATCCTGAAACAGACTCCTCAACGAGCGAAACACCTGCTGCTGCAAATTGATTTTGATTATTCCTGTTTCCATTCGTCTCAATACCTTCCTTGGTCAGTTTACCTGCCGTAGGAGGGTATTTTTTATTGATTGAGATGTCCTAGTCACTATGAATGACTCTCCCTTCCATCCCATTCCCCGCAAAACGACAGAGCCCTCCGGGATCAAACCTGTCGATGCATCTCCTCGTAAACTCGCAGTCGACTCATCAGGTACAGAACCCGCCAATGCCAGCATAAATATTCCACAAAAACCTGTGATCTGCTTCGAATGTGGCCGCATCTCACTCGTACCTCAAGCTGCCATCTCAGCCCGTTGCCATCATTGTTCGTCGTATATCAATTTAGCTGACATCACCATACACAGTCGCTCATATCGCACTGTTGCCAAAACTCGTGGTAATGTCCTCGTCAAGGAAGGTACTCAACTTTCCGGAATCACAATCGAAGCTCATCATCTGACGCTTATTGGACGAATCTCCGGCAACTTTACCTGCACGGGTGATTGTATCATCAAGGGGGACCAACACATTCTCGGACGCATCCAGACCAGGCGTTTTATCCTGGAACGTAAAACCAACGCAACTTTGGTCTTTCCGGTTGTCGCTCAATCAGCTGTCATCGCCGGCACGTTTAACGGAACCCTTCTCTGCCAAAATTCTGTCGTTATCACAAAAACGGGGAAAGTGTTGGGAGATATTAACTGCCCCAATCTGGAAATCGAAGAAGGTGGTATCCACGTCGGTCGTTATACCCAACAGATGCAGGCATGACTCAGGATCTCCCTATTTCTGTTCGAGGTGCCCGCCAATTCAATCTAGCTGGCATCGACATCGATATCCCTCGCAATACGCTGACTGTCCTCTGTGGTCCCTCTGGATCAGGAAAATCAACGCTCGCCATAGATACGCTTTACGCAGAATCTCGCCGACGTTTTTTGGACTGCATGTCGCCAAAATTCCGTCAATCCATGCACTTGCCTGACAAGCCGGATGTCGATTCTATCGCAGGACTCCCTCCCTCGCTTTGTTTGGATCAATCCCGCACTTCCTATGGCCCTAGGTCGCTTTTGGGACATATTACTGAACTTCTAGATTACCTCCAGGTACTCTATGCCGCTGTCGGCATTCCACATGATCCTGATAGTGGTCAAGAACTCACCCGCATGACTTCTGACCTCATCATTCGCGAATTGTTGCAATTGCCAACTGGAGTTCGGTTGTCATTGCTTGCTCCTGTCGTAATTCCGGGAAATACGTTGGACCTCAGAGCCTGTCTGCACGATTTCCTCCGTCAAGGATTCCTAAGAGTGCGCTGGAATGACGATATTGTTGACATTGAAGATTTACTTGCTCAGAGCCTAGATTCGCTTCCATCTCACCTGAGTCTCGTCGTTGATCGCATTGTCCTCAAGGGAGAAGAATCTTCCGCCCGTCTGGCTGATTCTATGGAAACAGCCTTCCGTATTCACCAGGATGAGGTGCATGCATTCCTGCAATTCCGCAACGGTTCTCAATCTCTGCGTACTTTTTATACGAGGTATCGAAATCCAGAAACCGGTTTTGTCTTACCTCACTTGACACCCAAGCACTTCTCATTCAATTCCCCTCAGGGTTTTTGCCCTCATTGTCAAGGACTCGGTGTTGTTTCGGGATCATCCGTCGATCCCCACTCACACCAAGCTGTTGTTTGTTCTATTTGTCATGGTAAACGTCTCAATCGTGTCTCAGCAGCTGTCACTTTAAAATTCTCCAATGGTTGTGAATGCAATCTTCCAGATCTGTTAGATTTCCCTTTAGCCCGCCTCAACAATTGGCTCGGTCAATTGATCATTCCACCTCATCTCGCTCCTGTCATCTCTCGTCTCCAAACAGAACTGGACAAACGGATGACATGTCTCAACGACCTGGGTTTGGGCTATCTCTGCCTCTCCCGGCCTGCCTCTTCTCTCTCAGGAGGTGAACTGCAACGAGCCAAACTCGCTACTCAACTTGGTTGCGGATTATCGGGAGTACTTTACATCCTCGACGAACCTACCATTGGACTGCACCCTCAAGACTCTAATCGTCTCATTCATGCATTGAAAAACCTCCGAGACTTGGGTAACACGGTGCTTGTCATCGAACACGATGAACAATTACTACGTGAAGCTGATCTTCTCATCGACATGGGTCCGGGCTCGGGTCCACAAGGGGGCCAAATTCTTTGTCATGGTACACCTGAACAATTACAGCAATTCCCCAATTCGATTACGGGGCCTTGGCTGTCTGGAAAGCGCGTCATGCCTGTCCCTGTTCCCCCTAGGACAGATTTCTCATCCTCATGTCTCGTATTAAAAGATGCAACCGCAAACAACTTGCAACATGTCGATTTGCATTTGCCTATCGGAGCCTTCACCTGCTTGTCCGGCCCCTCTGGATCGGGTAAGTCGACATTGGTCATGCAATGCCTCATTCCTGCTTTAAAACAATCCTCTGGTAACAATCAGAAACAATGGGGATCTTTGTCTGGTGCCGAAAGTCTCTCTCAAGTTCGCCTTATCGATCAATCTCCTATCGGCTCGTCACCTCGCTCAACTCCTGCCACTGCCTCTGGTCTCCTCAATGTATTGCGTCCGCTCTATGCCAATTTACCACTCTCTAAACAGCGTGGATATTCGCCATCCAGGTTCTCAACTAATGTCCGGGGAGGTCGTTGCGAACGTTGCCTCGGTTCTGGTTTCATCGAAGTCGACCTACAATTCCTAGGTAAATCACTAGTTCCTTGCGATGCATGCCAGGGGCAACGTTACAACCGCGAAACTCTGGAAGTAACCTGGCGTGGGCGTTCGATCGCTCAGCTTCTTTCTCTTAGTGTCGATGAGGCCTTGGAATTGTTAGAGCCTATCCCCAAAGCGGCCTCTATCCTACGTGCCCTGCAAAAAACAGGATTAGGATATCTCGCGCTCGACCGCCCGGCTTATTCTCTCTCTGGTGGCGAAGCGCAGCGTGTCAAAATAAGTACTGAATTAGCTAAGGCCTCCCTAGCTCCCGGAGTCTCAGGCTCATCGCTGATCATCCTCGACGAACCATCTACGGGACTTCATTTCCAGGAAACAGCCCTTCTCATTCAAGCCTTGTACGACCTCCGGCAAGCGGGCCATACAATCCTGTGTATTGAACACAATCTCGACATCCTGGCCTCCGCTGATTTCATAATCGATATGGGACCGGGTGCAGGAGAACTGGGCGGCAAAATCGTCGACCAAGGAACTCCTCAAGATCTCGCCCTACGTGGTCTTTCCCCAACCTCTCATTGGTTAAGAAACAAGCTCAATCTCTAAACAAACTCCTCTAGCTACTTGTCTTCTTGCTATCACCCATATCTCTCCTCACTTGATAGTTCTCTGTATTTCCTCTTCAAAAAAAACTGCCTCTTCCATATGCTTCGAACATCTGGGAAGAGGCAGTGATTAACAAATACAGCTAGGACTGTAATCAACCAATTATCGGCGAAGCCCCAAACGCTGAATCAAACTTGTGTACTGTGCAGCATTGGTTCGTTTCAAGTAATCAAGCAATTTACGCCGACGGTTCACCATAGCAATCAAACCACGGCGAGATGACACGTCGTGTTTATGTTCGCCAAGGTGAGCTGTCAAATGCTTGATGCGCTTGGTCAAACTGGCAATCTGATAGCTGCTGCTACCAGTGTCGGTTTCATGGATCTTATAGTCCTGCAGATTGATTTCTTCACTCATTGTCGTGTGTTTCCTGATTAGTTAGCTCGTGGCAGCGGCTAAATGAATTTTGGACACATTGAGGAACTTCAGTATAAAGCATATCTGTAAAATTAGCAACAATAATCATCCGCAAAAAATCACAAATCTATTCTTTCCTAGCTGCTCCTCCCCCCTAAAAATTATCATCTTCCCCGAACGTGAATGCTCTGCTGGATATCTGCCTTGGATTCATCCCCCCTCTTCTAATTCGGGCTTAACAAGATAACCAACCCCTCACACAAAAACAATGCTAATCAACAATCATGGTAGGCCCGGTAGGATTCGAACCTACGACCAAGGGATTATGAGTCCCCTGCTCTAACCGCTGAGCTACGAGCCCATGACCGCGTTATTCTTTACCATATCATCCCCTCAGTGAAAAGGAGAATATGTGTCTTATGTCTCAGGGAAGGTAAAAAACTTTACCATCATAAGGATCCATGACCTTCTGGCCAGAATGTAAGCCAGTCATGTCGAGTCGTCGAAATGGATAATAAGGCGAATGGACGCAATTCCGATAATCAGATTTAAACCCATACGGAATCTGATCTGCGGAATACTTCACTTGACGCACAACAAACTCTGCTGAGGGCGGTAGTTCATACGGATCGACTGGTAGCAATTGTGAAGGTTTACCTGCTGTTTCGTACGGAATCACTGAAGCAGGCTTTTCGCCAATGTATTCCGGTTTCGGACTCAAGTGATCGTACCAATAACTAATGCACGAAGACATCGCTATGGTAACTCCAGCAAAACTTAACAATAAGAATAAATTCTTCATAGTAGGAACAACCTATTGGGCCTCAATCGTTCATCGCTGCTGACAAATTATAATGTCTGGTAAGGCAACAAATCGATTCTTCCCGGGGAAATACGGATAATTTTCCCACTGTCAATAATAGTCGTCAAAAGCTCCTGATAAGATGACGCCAAATTCTCATAAGCTGGTCTCAGAAAAAGAATATACCCTTGGGGTATCTCCAACTGTCCTAAACTACCTCCGATCTTGATAAAGCTGTTACGATCATCTGCTACACAGTATTCGAGTCTCGTTACTGGCAAGTTCGAAGCCTGGTCGACTTCCTGAATCACCGTCACATACATCGAAACGGTCTGTCTCAGGTTGATTCCAACTCGCCGCTCAATGATAATCTCCATGTACCCTTCGTGAAAACGAATGCCTATACCGTTCGGTCGAGCTACAGCCGATAAAATGCCATTCTGCGCCGCCTTCACTGTCGAAGCTAAATAACGGTTGACGTCGTTTTCTGTCAAAGTAAGAGCAGAGTTGTTCTTGTCTGACTGACGCACCAATTCAAGTATGTCCGGCGCTCCCTCTGCTTGGCGATACCCCGGCAAATTGCTTAAATCCTGAGGCGCCCATGTCAAACACACTAACCACCCTATTCCTAAAATAAGACCTATTGTCACCAAAAAGACAAGATTCCCTACAAGAGAAAACGGTTTGCACTTCTCAGTTTCCTCTTCTTCCTCCCAGTCCGAATCCCGACCATATAACCCATCCTCTACGCCATTACGTATGTGTTCAGGTTTTCGTTTTTTATGGAAAAATTTCATCGATCTTTCGGATTGTGTCTGCTTCGTATGCTTCGATTCCAAGGGATTTTCTTTCCCAACGCGAAAGGCAACAACTCGCTCTTGTTTGCCAACTCTTTTCTCTCTTTCTGAAACTAATAAAGAAAACGCTAAAACAGGCCATCAGTTCTCTCGCAATCTTGCATACGGCGAACATTCTATGCCGACCCCGTTCAATGTGAAGCAAAAATAAATCGAATATTTGACGCAAATCCGTCAACACTCTTTAAATTCTGTCGTCCTCTGATAAGATCTATTCAGGAATATGGAGTTTGCTTGTCTCTCTGCTCGTCCTCTATGCCGCCTTCGCCTTACGGTATTCAGACGCCGGGTTATATATTCTGTTTGTTTATCTAGAATCAGAACCGAATATATTTCCAGCAGTAATCCCCAGCAGACTCCATATTCCCAGAGTCCCGAAGTCTACAACCGAAAATACGTCAATTCGGATGGCGGCAACGGACAAAGTCTCGAATAAACAGTTCTTTCAATACCGCTTTTTCTTTGTCTCTGATCGTCAACTTTCATCATCGCGTTCCTGTGATTATGATTAACAGTTCGCGCATCTGCCGTATCAGATTTCCAATCTTACCCCTATGTTTTATGGGTTCTTATGTACATCTTTAACATGCACATACAAAACAGGGTTCCCCCACCTCAGGCTCACTAAAGAGGATAATCGTACGCCTCCTGCTCCTGACTCTGTACATGCATCTTTACGCGAGATGAGCGATACTTCGCACAGGTCGTCTTCTGGCTCCCGGTCTCTGACTTTTTCTGAGCAACTTCCCATAACTCAACTACAGTGTCACTCAAACATCTACCGGTTACAGCGGCGCGTCCGCAACGGCTTCTCACCGTTTTCCGTTACCTGTACACAATTATATCTACTCTATCACCTCGCCCAATTAAAGCTAAAAATCATTAGTGTCCGGTAAAAACGAATAAGGCAAGATTGAGGCGTCCGCAATGCCCATAAAATGGACCTTACGGATAGCCTTGTGAAAAAGTAAGCCCCC
>CASFPZ010000052.1 GCA_949296365.1 uncultured Akkermansia sp.
GGGAGGCATGATCTTTGTGGATGTAAACGCGGACTTCCGAGCAGACATGACCAGCTACAACGGAGCGATCGGTTACAAGTACACGTTCTAAGATAGGGGACAAGGGAACCCGACTTTTTATTAATTCCCATAATATGAAAAAGCCGTCCAGGCATAGCCCTGAACGGCTTTTTTTATACTGTATGAGTATGCGCGAATTGCAGAACAGTCAACGTGCGCACACCGCCGAGATAGTAATCCGGAGGGTTAGAAAGTCCTGCTCAGGCTGTAGGTTGAATTATGATTCTCTAGGAGGAAGAAAGTCAATTCAGATTGTTGGAAATTCATTCTGCTGTTGATCGTATCGTACAGTAAGCAATAGACTAGAAGCCTAACGAAGGGTACGGACTCGTGTCCAGATTCACAGAGTTAGGTTTTGCCAATGTAGAAGTTGTTATAGCGCGATTGAACAGACCTTTGGGTTTCTCCATTAGGGATACGGACGAGTTCTGGAAACGTACAGGCAAGGGCTGAAGGAGGTTGTGTGCCAGATGGTTAAACAACTTGAAGCCCTCTTCGAGGAAAGTTTTTGTGTAAAAGAAAGCGATGAGAGGTTGTGTCAGTTTATTCTGGTACGGAAATGGAGATTGAGTCAAGCGTAATTCCTATCCGATTTTGCAGCTGAAAGAAAATCGAGATTGATGAAATCTAAAAACACTGTATGAGGAAATGTGTGAAGTTATCTAGAATTAAAAAAAGACAAATATGGGGCGTAACGATGGCTTTCGTGGCGTTGTTTTTGTGTGGATGGGTAGATTGTTACGCTGTTTCTCCGAATATGGTCATTATGATGGCGGGCGATTTGGGGTATGGGGATTTGAGTTGTATGGGGTCTCAGCAAATTCAAACGCCTAATATCGATTCTTTGGCTCGAGACGGTGTGTTGTGTTCGCGTGCTTACGTGACGGCGCCAATGTGTTCCCCTTCTCGCATGGGCATGTTAACTGGTCGATTCCCTAAACGATTTGGCATTACCAATAATCCTAACTCGAAAATGGATTACCTTGGGCCTACTTGCTATGGGTTGCCTCGTTCGGAACAATGTTTCCCAGAGTATTTAAAGCCATTAGGGTATACGAGTGCTATTATTGGCAAGTGGCATCTTGGAGAAGAACCCGGCTGGACGCCGATTGATCGTGGTTTTGATACGTGGTGGGGGTTCCTGGGAGGAGGTCGCCATTATACAGCGAGAAAGCGCCTCAATCGAGCAACTGAAATTGTTTCGAATTATGATTCGAATCCTACTGTTACCCATTTGACAGACGATATTGCACGAGAGAGTATTCGTTTTATTGAGAGTAGGCAGGGTAAGAAAGAGCCGTTCTTTTTATTCGTTTCATTTAATGCCCCACATACCCCCCACGAGCCATTGCCTGAAGATTTACAAGTGATGCTGGCCAAAACATCAGATAAAAAGAGGGCTAAATATGGAGCGATGATTCTAGGGGTCGATAGAGCTGTCGGCAATATTCTGAAAGCTTTGGATCGATCTGGATATAGGGAGAATACGATTGTGGCTTTCTTATCAGACAATGGCGGAGAATTGAGAGCTACAGCATGCAATGCTCCGTTGAGAGGAGGGAAGCGGTTACACTACGAAGGGGGAGTTCGGGTACCATTGCTCGTCAGGTACCCGGCAGATTCTCGCATTCGTCCTGGAAGTGTATGCCGACAGGTTGTATCTTCCCTTGATTTCTTGCCGACTTTGTTGAAATTAAACGAGGTGAAAGTACCTGGCAAACTAGATGGACAGGATATGATGCCGACTTTGCGTGGCGAATCAGTCGCACCTAGAACCTTATTTTGGTGTACAGATTACGCGGCTGCTATCATGCATGGTTCCGTCAAATACCTGACGATACCAGGGCGACTCCCGGAAATGTACGATATCGCGAATGATCCTCAGGAAGAATGTAATTTGCTGCCGAATCAGGCTGGTCGAGCAAGCCAGCTGGCAGAACAATTAGGAGAATTCCAGACGTCAACGCCACCAATGCGTTTCCCTGATTCATCCACATGGTCCAACAATCTCATGCATCAATATGGAACAGCAACGCCAGGTGTCCAGCCGCCTGTGATCTCATCCAAGAATTCCTAAACTCAGCTCAGCAAAGACATACGTATTGTAACTGGAAACTCAGCGGTTGATTCTTTGTGGGAAAAAGAACCAACCGCCGATCATGTTGGGATGGATAGGAAGTACTTAGTAACTGGGTGTAGAACGTTAGCTTTGTGGAGAATCTTGACAAAGCTGAGTAAGGTCGTTGATCAATTGTCGGATATCTTCTTCTCGAGTTGCCCAACTTGTACAAAAACGAACTGTTGTGTGCTCGGAATCTTCACGGCGCAACCATGAAAAACCATATTGGTTTTTTAGTGCCTCCAATATGGAATCTGGTATGGTGATGAATTGTTGGTTGGTTCCAGTATAGAACGGCGTGGTTAATCCTAGCTTCAGGCAAGCATCTCGAAGCATCACTGCCAAACGATCGGCATGAGCTGCCAGCTCGAAATAGAGTCCATCTTTTAAGAGTTCGATAAATTGGATGCCGAGCAAGCGTCCTTTGGCAAGTCGCCCTCCTTTTTGTTTGAGAATATAGCGAAAATCCTCTTTAAAGTCATCGTTTAATAAAACGAGAGCTTCGCCGAACAGAGCCCCGTTTTTCGTGCCACCAATATAGAACGCATCGCAGAGAGAGGCAATTGTTGGTAGGTCGAGGTCATTTTCTTCTGACTGGAGACCGTATCCAAGACGAGCCCCATCCATATAGAGGTAGAGATTGCGTTTGTGACAGATGGCGGAGAGATCTTCTAGTTCCCGACGAGAGTAAACAGTACCCAATTCTGTTGGATGAGAAATGTAGACCATTTTGGGTTGAGCCATGTGTTCATGGGTGTCGTCGTCCCAATGGGCATGCCAGGCCTCATCGATTTGTTGAGCTGTCAATTTACCATCTGGTGTAGGCAGGGCAGAAACCTTATGCCCGCAAGCCTCAATGGCTCCTGATTCGTGGACATTAATATGGGCGGTGTCTGCGCAGAGAACGCATTGATGGGGCCTCAAGGCGGCGGAAATGATGGTAAAATTGGTTTGGGTACCACCGATGAGGAAATGAATGTCTGCGTCATCTCGCTGGCATAACTTGGAAATCAATGCACGAGCCTCGTTGCAGTAAGGATCGTCTTCATAACCGGGGGTTTGTTCCATGTTGGTTTCCGCCAGTCTGCGGAGAATATTTTCATGGGCGCCTTCGCTGTAGTCGCAGTTGAATAGAATCATGGTCTTGTCAACACACGCCGGGGAAGATAGATCTGCTTGTCGGTTCTGTAAAGGAAAACCGCCGCTAGACTGCACAAATGCAGACGAGCGGCAGTTCTTGCTTTAATCGGGGAAAAAACTCTTCCCGCTGGTGAATTCAATATCTGTAAAAATCCGGTTTGTAAGGACCTTCTACTTTGACGCCTATATAGTCGGCCTGTTCTTGGGTGAGCGTGGTGAGCTTGCATCCCAGTTTGCCAAGGTGGAGGCGGGCGACTTCTTCATCGAGAATCTTGGGTAGAACTTCGACTGAAATGGGTCGATTGACTTGGTGTTTCCAGAGGTCGATTTGGGCGAGCACTTGGTTGGTAAAACTGTTTGACATAACGAAGCTTGGGTGGCCAGTAGCGCAACCAAGGTTGACTAGTCGTCCTTCTGCCAACAAATAAATTGAATGCCCGTCTGGGAAGGTGTATCGGTCGACCTGTGGCTTAATGTTGAGTTTTTGGATGCCTGGGCAGCTTTCAAGTTCGGCAACCTCGATTTCATTGTCGAAGTGACCGATGTTACAGACGATGGCCTGATCTTTCATTCGTTTCATGTGCTCGAGTCGGATGATGCGGCAGTTACCGGTCGTCGTCACGTATAAGTCAGCTAAACCAAGCGTATCTTCGACGGTTAGTACTCGATAACCTTCCATGGCTGCTTGAAGAGCACAAATGGGATCAACTTCGGTAACGATGACTTGCGTGCCAAGTCCGCGGAGTGCTTGGGCACAACCTTTGCCGACATCGCCATATCCGCAAACAACGGCAATTTTGCCGGCTAGCATGACGTCGGTAGCTCGTTTGATCCCGTCAACCAACGATTCCCGACAACCGTAAAGATTGTCGAATTTTGACTTGGTAACAGAGTCGTTGACATTGATGGCAGGGAAAAGCAGGCGTCCTGAAGCTTGCATTTGGTAAAGGCGATGGACTCCGGTCGTTGTTTCTTCTGATACGCCTTTGACTTCGGGAATCCAGCGATGGAAAATGCCGGGGGTTTCTTGCGCTATGCGCTTGAGGAGGTTTTTAATGACTTTTTCTTCGTGAGATGAAGAAGGTTGATTAACCCAATTGTCCCCGGCTTCCATCTCGTATCCTCGGTGGAGGAGGAGTGTGGCATCGCCTCCATCGTCGACAATGAGTTGAGGGCCTAATCCATTGCCATGATTTAAGGCTTTCCAAGTACATTCCCAATAGTCTTCCAGTGTTTCTCCTTTCCAGGCGAATACGGGAGTTCCTCCTGCCGCAATGGCGGCTGCGGCGTGGTCTTGCGTGGAGAAAATATTACAACTTGCCCAACGAACTCTGGCACCGAGTGCATTGAGAGATTCGATGAGCACGGCTGTTTGAATAGTCATGTGGAGCGATCCTGTAATGCGTACATCTCGGAGAGGCTGTTCGGCTGCATATTTTTCTCGAACGGCCATGAGTCCTGGCATTTCGTGTTCGGCAATATCGATTTCTTTCCGACCGAAATCGGCCTGAGCGATATCGCGGACTTTATAAGATTCTGTTTCTGAAAACATGGTAAACAATATGGTAAAGGGGAGAGTTACGTTAAGCTAATAGGGAACGAAGCGCATTCAGGTGCGATTCATCTAGCGTTTCCCAGGGAAGGTTGTTTTTGGTGAAATGGCCGTAGAATGTTGTCTGTCGGTAGATGGGGCGCAACAGATCTAGTTGGGCAATCATGTCGGCTGGCTTGAAAGAAAAGAGGTCGCGAACTTTGTTGGCAATCAATTGTTCGTCAATTTTATTGGTCCCGAAAGTATCGACTCGAATCGAAACGGGATCTGGGTAACCGATGGCATAGGCAACTTGGAGCTCGCAGCGATCTGCCAAACCGGCTGCTACAATGTGCTTGGCAACCCACCGACACATGTAAGCTGCAGAACGGTCAACTTTCGAAGGATCTTTGCCAGAGAAAGCTCCGCCTCCGTGGTGACCAGCTCCACCATAGGTATCGACGATGATCTTACGACCGGTTAAACCCGAATCACCGTGAGGACCACCAATAACGAATTTCCCAGTGGGATTAATGAAATATTCGGTGTCATTGTCCAGTAGGTCTCTAGGCAATACACTGTGGATTAAGTCAATACAGTACGAACGGATTTCTTCGTGGGAGATGCATTCATCGTGTTGGGTGGAGATTACGACGTTCGCGATGCGAATAGGTTTGTTATTTTCATCATAACAGATTGCCACTTGAGATTTGCAGTCGGGGCGTAACCAGGGTGTTTCACCAGATTTGCGGCGTCGTGCCAATTCACGAAGCAGTTTGTGAGAAAAAATCAATGGAGCAGGTAAGTATTCCGGCGTCTCGTTGGTAGCATACCCGAAGATGATACCCTGGTCGCCAGCGCCTTGTTCATTGCCCTCCTTACCTTCAGCTGCGCAAGCGTCTACCCCTTGGGCTATATCGGGTGATTGCTCTGTTAACATGTTAATGAAAAATGCAGTATCGGCATGAAATACGGTATCGGCCTCAGTGTTGTATCCAATTTCCCGAATTGCTTTCCGTGCTATCTCTTCTGGATTAATTGTTGCTTTTGTGGTAATTTCCCCTGCAACGACAATCATGTTGCTCTTCACGAGTGTTTCGCAGGCAACCCGGCTGAGCGGATCTTGTTCTAAACAAGCGTCGAGGATAGAATCTGAAATGTAATCAGCGACCTTGTCGGGATGACCTTCGCCGACGGATTCTGACGTAAAGATGTGATGAAGCTTCATATCGTTGAATCTTGATACGTTGATTCATTACTTGAACTCCCCATGAAGTCAATCCTGAAATCACTGAAGTTGCTGACAGATCCGACTCGCTTACGCATTTTAAATGTGCTTAATGAGGAATCATTGAGTGTAGCCGAACTCCAGGAAGTCCTGAATATGGGACAAAGCCGAATTTCTACTCAGCTGGCACAGTTGAAAAAAGAAGGATTGGTTATGGATGCTCGCGTGGGAAAAAATGTATTTTACACGTCGAGTCTTAACGATAAATTGCGAGATGTGGCGGCTGCGGCTTGTTGCGAGTTGCCAGAAGTCGAGCAGGATCGAGCTGCGTTACGGTTCGTTTTAGAAAAGCGAAAAGATCGGCTTCGTTCCTATTTTGACGATGTTGCGGGTAAGTTTGGCCGCAATTACGCTCCTGGTCGTTCGTGGAAGGCGTTGGCTGGTGGTTTGTTGAGGATTATGAATTACGAGGTGATAGCCGATTTAGGTGCTGGCGAAGGATTTGTATCGCAATTGTTGTCGGCGAGAGCTCGTCATGTGATCGCAGTGGATAATTCTCCCAGGATGGTTGCCTTGGGTGCAGAAATGGTGAAACAACACGGCTTGTCCAATCTCGAATATCGTCTTGGGGACATTGAAAATCCACCGATTGAGCCGAATTCGGTGGATTTGGCCATGTTTAGTCAGGCCTTGCATCATGCGGTGAGTCCGGATCGAGCTTTACAGGCAACCTGGAATATTCTGAAACCTGGCGGGTGTCTTCTTGTCCTTGATCTTCTGTCGCACAAAGTCGAGGAAGCGAGGGATTTGTACGCTGATATTTGGCTAGGGTTTACTGAGTCGCAATTGGAACATATGATGTTGGGGGCTGGATTTGAACACGTGTATACTGATGTTGTCGATAAGGAAGGTGAAGCTCCCTATTTCCAAACGCTGATGGGCGTTGCATGGAAACCTGCCGCTGTGTAACATAGTGTCTACGATGAATGAACAAACGATAATAACCACTGAACGCCTTGTCTTGCGCGAGTGGAAGCAGGAAGATTTCCCTGCTTTTGCTGCGATGAATGCTGATCCGGTCGTGATGGAATTTTTCCCTGCTGTGCTGAGCCCTGGCGAATCGTTGAACATGTTTAGCCGCATTTTGGAAGAATACCGCCAATCAGGTTTCTGCCTTTATGCGCTTGAGAGGCGGTGCGATTGCCAGTGGTTGGGAATGCTTGGCCTGCATCAGGCGACGTTTGAAGCGGACTTTACCCCTTGTGTGGAAATTGGGTGGCGCCTAAAGAAATCGGCCTGGGGACAAGGATATGCTTCCGAAGCGGCTGTGGCTTGTTTGCGTGATGGTTTGCTTCGATTGGGCATTCCAACAATTTATTCATTTACAGCGTTGCCGAATGAGAGGTCTCGCCGGGTGATGGAGAGGATTGGTATGGTTCGCGTTGGAGAATTCGATCATCCTGCTTTACAAGAAGGACATTGGTTGCGTCGGCATGTACTGTATCAGGCTGATGCTGCCTGGCTTGAACAACCTCAAAAGGCTGAAAGCTAATGAAAGAAAAACAATTCATTCTGATGGATTTGGATGGTACGTTGACTGATCCTTTTGAAGGCTTGGCTGGGGCTGTCCAATATGCGAGGAAACGTTTCGGAATGGCGGAGGAACAGGATTTGAGTCGATTGGAAGCTTTTATAGGACCTCCCTTAGTCGATTCGTTCCGTGAGATTTATGGGTTTTCTGAGGAACAAGCCCTACTAGCAGCAGGTTTTCACCGTGAATACTTTTCTGAAAGAGGTTGGATGGAAAATAAAGTCTATCCTGGTATTCCTGAATTTTTAGAAGCACAACGCCTGGCAGGACGGCGTCTTTTTGTTGCTACCTCTAAACCCGAACCTTTTGCTGTGAAGATTCTGGAATATTTTGGCTTAGCCTCTTATTTCGACATTATTGCCGGTGCCAGTCTAGATCGCAAGCGCAGTAAAAAAACGGACGTCATCCGCTGGCTTCTAAGTCGTGCAGTCATATCCCCTCTCGATCGCGCTATCATGATTGGCGACCGTAAATACGACGTTTTAGGGGCCAGAGAAGTCGGTATCGAAACTATTGGCGTCCTCTACGGCTACGGCTCTCGCCAGGAACTTCTAGAAGCGGGCGCGGCTTGCATTGTTCCTACAGTTGAGGTTTTGTCTCAACTGTTCGGCGAATGACACCAAGAGTTCTTGGAATACTGAAAAGTGTCTTGAATTTTCCAATTCACTGAACTACATGAAACACTACCTTCCATCCGTTCAGTAGATCGAATTGAAACGATAACTCCCCCAAAAAATTCGCTGCTTCTTGTATGGTATCGCGCCTTTTACGGATGTGTGAATTGAAATATAGAAAGTGTCTTTAACGACAGTTTGATTATTCCCTGTAGAGGGGTCTCTAAAGTCCTCTACAGGGGAAATGTTCAAACTTGAAGTAAACGGTGACGGGCCTGCTTGGGGACTAAAGAAAACGGTAGAATTTTAGACATTCTACGGACCAATCCTGGAAAATTGATGAATTCAAATTTTTTCTATTGACATATTCATAGAAATTGTATTTAATGAACACACAGATTCGACATCTGAAACACTCCGAAGATGGTTAAACCGGGACTCTGTTTGTCCGAAGAGGGGGTATCCGAAATAAGTAGAGGGGTACACTTTCGGGAATAGAGGCGGCTCTAATCATAGAATCAACTATAAGGGTCTTTCATTGGTGACCTCAAGGTTATTCTTGGAGAAAAAATCAATAGGAGTTCAGAAGTAACATATTGGAACTGGTAAGAAATACGAGATGAAAAGCCTCAATAACCAATTTTTGTTAAATCACTATCAAGCTCGCAAGGGTCAAACACTTGTAGCGCACCTGAGAGAATGTGCCGAGACTGCTTCTTGTCTATTAAATCAAATTGGCTTGTCGAGAATGGGGCAAGTTTTAGGATGGTGCCATGATGTGGGTAAATTGAGCGATGCCTTTGCCAGCTATCTTGAAGAAACTTCGCGCAATTCCGATAAGGTGTCGAAGTTGCGTGGAACTGTAGATCACTCGACTGCCGGAGCTCAATTGGTTTGGCGAAAAATGAATCTTCAGGCTAAAGAATCTTTATCTTCTGGGCTAATTTTACGACAAATGTTGGCTCTATGCATAGCCTCCCATCACCATGATTCGTTACTCGACTGTTGGCGTGGAAGATTTTCAGATGATGCCATCTTATGCAATCGATTAAATAAGGAAGACCAGGACAGCCATTACGAAGAAATTATTGGAAAATTAACTCCTGAAAATCTTGAATTTTATGGAAATTTGTTGGATGCCAAACAACTGATTGACGAATTTAAAAGCATTTATAGTTTATTGACAGAGAGTAGAGAAGGCTGGAAAGACGCTCCATTTTACTTTGGTATGCTGACTCGATTGATGCTAAGTGTGTTGATTTCGGCGGATTACAAAAGCGCATCGGGGGGCGGAAGCTTGGAACAATGCGTTGTGCCTGATTGGCAAACGATCCAGAACAAGTTAGAAGAAACTTACATGGAACACTTTACGTCAGATTCAGAATTGAATCGTTGTCGCAATAAAATGTCAACGGCGTGTTTTGAGGCGGGGAAGCGAGAGCAGGGAATTTATACGTTAACGTTGCCTACGGGCGCGGGAAAAACTCTGGCTAGCTTGCGATTTGCAGTGGAACATGCTCGGCGACATTCGTTAGCACGGATTGTTTATGTAATCCCCTATACCACAATTCTCGATCAGACGGCACGAGTGATACGACGTGCATTAGGGGAAGAATGGTGTCGTTATAATTTGGTGGAACACCATTCCAATTTTTGCCCTGAATATCAGGGGCAAAACCAGGATTCGTGGGATCCTGAGCGGAAGAACTGGTATATGGAGGCTTGTCTGACCTGGGATGTCCCAATTGTATTGACGACTTCTGTACAGTACTTAAATGCTTGTTTTACGGCGGGAAAACAACATGTCCGGCGCATGAATTCGTTAATGAATTCAGTGGTTATCTTTGATGAAGTTCAAGCAATTCCGTGGTCTTCTCGCGAGCTTTTTGAAATGTCATTGAATTTTTGGGCGGCTATTGGTAAGGCTACCTTGCTAACGTGTACTGCAACTCAGCCCATTAGTTCCAGTAATGCATGTTTTCAACAAGTACACAAAGGAGAGTTAATCCCAGAGACTAGTAAATATGCTGATCGCATTGAAGAGTTTCGTCGTGTTCAGGTTCAGTGGAAAGTTGACAGTAATGAATATTGGACACTTGAACGTATGGCTGATTTGGTTATCGAGTCTGCACGGGAGAACTCGACTGTTTTGGTGATTGTCAATACTAAAACTTTAGCGATCAAGTTGTATAGGCAATGTCAAAATCTAGCTACTGGTGGTTCATGTTACCATTTGAGTACCAATATGTGCCCGGCTCATCGACTGGGTATTATCAATGAAAAGCTGTCTAAACAGGCTTTAAATGTGGTTCGCCAGAACGGGGAATCTCTCATTTGCATTAGTACTCAGCTCATCGAAGCTGGTGTTGACGTCGATTTTGATGTTGTGATCCGCAGTGTAGCGGGACTCGATTCGTGTATGCAAGCCGCAGGCCGTTGTAATCGCGATGCAGTAAGATCGAGTGGAAAAGTTATCGTGATCAATCCTGCTAATAATCTAGAAAATACTTCAAATATGCCTGAATTAGATAAAGCTATTGAAGTAGCGCACACGATGATAAGTTACAGGAGGAACGAATTGGCCCAGAGTGGTTTGTCGAACGATGTGACTCACGATTATTTTGAAAGATATCAGAAAGAATTGAATGAAACAATTGCGAAAGATTATACCAAGTATTTGGTATCTGTTCCTAAACTTGAATATGAGGTACCGCTTGTAGATTTGTTGAATTGGAATTACTCTCTTTTACCTAAAAATACACGACAATCGAACTACAAAGAGTTTGGATTATTTCAAGCTTTTGACTTAGCCTCTACTCGATATCAACCTATTGATGACGAATCGATTGCCGTCTTAACTTGCTATGGTGAAGGAGCTCGACTGATCGGGGAATTATCTGCAATGAATCCCCTGAGCCCAGGAGATTGGGATCTATGGAAAGATACGTTACGCAAGGCCCGCGCTTATTCCATTCCTGTGCGAAAGAAACGATTCGATATGTTGTTAAAGGATCGCGTTATCTATCCAATTCGAGAAGAGGTGCCTTTGTTTGCGCTTAGTCCTGATCGATATGATCAGGAAATAGGTATGATGTTTGACGATTTTAATTCACTGATATGCTGACGGTTAAGATTTATGAAAAATGAAATTACATTTAAGGTTTACGGACGCCGAGCCTTGTTTTCCGATCCTTTGACTCGGGTTGGGGGTGAAAAGTGTTCCTATCAAATTCCAACGTATGAGTCTCTCAAGGGTATTACTCAGGCAATTTATTGGAAGCCTACGTTGATTTGGATTATTGACGAAGTGCGCGTGATGAAACCGATCAAAATGGCCCAACAAAATATGAAGCTTCATCCGTACCACGAAGACAAATCAGAGTTATCAATGTTTACTTACCTAGTCGATGTTGAATACCAGGTACGAGCTCATTTTGTGTGGAATATGCAAAGACCTGATTTGGAACAGGATCGATTAGAAGGAAAACATTATCAAATTGCATTGAGAATGTTGGATCGTGGTGGTAGACGCGATGTGTGTCTGGGAACTCGAGAATGCCAGGCTTATGTAGAACCGTGTCGCTTTGGCGAAGGAGAGGGATTCTACGATGGAATGGGTCTTCAGGTATTTGGGGTAATATACCACGGTATCGACTACCCAAGCGAGGTCGATGATCCTCGAATGAAGATTCGTTTTTGGAGAGCAGAAATGAACGATGGAATTGTCCGTTTCCCTAAACCGTCAGACTGTACTATCGTTAAACCCATTCGAGAAGTTGTCGCCTCTCATCCGCAAACTTCGGGGCTTAATGACAAAAGCTTATTTGATTAAAGGAGGTTTATTATGCACTGGATTGAAGCGTTATATCGAACCTATGAGAATCAGAAATCGTGGATTGGTAAGATTGAACAAAAAACAGTTGAGGTGAAGAAAAAGAAATCGAACGAGGTCGACGATGAAAAGGGAAAAAATCCACTTTCTCCTCTTTTACCGCTTTTCCATAGTCTTCAGCAAGCACATGTTACAATTGTTATAAATAAAGATGGCCAATTCGTCGGAGCTTTTGTGAACAGACCGGATGATTCGTCAACCATTATTCCCGTGACAGAAGATTCAGAGAGTCGCAGTAGTGACATTGCTTCTCACCCTCTGTGTGATAAACTTAAATATGTTGCCCAAGACAGTGTGGATTTTTTTCAAAAAGACGATAAACTTGAAAAAAGACATAAATCTTACTTGAAATTATTAGATTCTTGGAAAGAACAAGATTCGGATAATTCCATGTTGCAAGCAATATGGATCTATGTAAAGAAAGGAACTCTAATTAGAGATTTGGTAAGAGAAGGGATCCTCTTTTGCGATAAGGAGAACCATCTTTTGAAAGTATGGAATAAAAAAAATCAAGGACCTAAACCTCCTATTTTTAATGTGCTTAAACAGGGAAAGGAAACTCAAGAAGATGTATTTGTTCGTTGGCAAGTGGAAGGTATTGATGATTGCCCTCAAGCCTATCTGAACAAAAAAATGTATGAATCTTGGAAAAATTATAGATTTTCACATGATTCTAAAAGGGGATTGTGTTACATTACTGGGGAAGAATGCCTGATTTCAACAAAATTCCCCAGGGGTATTAGAAGTGCTGGAGATAAGGCTAAACTTATTTCATCGAATGATGATAAAGGGTATACTTATCGTGGAAGATTTAAGGAAGCGGAGGAATCGTATGGATTGGGTGCGGTGGTTAGTCAAAAAGCACACAGTGCATTACGATGGTTACTAGCGCGTCAGGGATATGCGGATGGAACCCAATCGATTTTGGTATGGTCTCCGGGTTTTTTACAAGTGCCTTCTCCATGTGACTCGAGTTATGATTGGAGTGAGAATGGAGTTGATGAAGAGCAACCAGAAGATACAGCGCAACAGATTGCCGACCTGTTTAAGAAACTAATTCAAGGGGCAAATCGGGATCAGGTTTGGCATGATTTGGATGAAGCTCTGAAAGAACAAATGGTTTATTTGCTTGCCTTAGACTCTGCTTCTCAGGGACAGGGACGGCTTTCCGTTACGAGATATATGGAGTTTAGACTGGTTGATTATTTGGATAATTTGCGATTTTGGTATGATCATTGTAAATGGGAACAATGGAAGAAACGGGAGCAATGGGAGCAATGGAAGGAGGCTATTCAGTATTTGGGATCACCTTCACCTAAAATGATTGTAGAGGCTGCTTATGGGGAAAGCGTTGATAAAAAATTGTGTCGTTTTACAGTAAACAGAATCTTGCCTTGCGTTCTTTTTAGAACTCCGATTCCGAGCGATATCGAACATAAGTGTGTAAAAAGAGCCTCGAAGAAACAAAGTTTTAAACACACGAAAGAATGGGAGATGACTTTAGGCGTTACCTGTTCGATCTACATTTACAATCATCAACAACAAGAAAGACCCTATACTATGAGCCTTGATACTCAACGAACCGAAAGAAGTTATTTGTACGGCCGTTTGTGGGCAATTGCCGACGAACTAGAAAGTTATGCTCAGTTTTTAACAAAAGCTGATAGGCCTACAAATGCAACACGCTTGATGACTCGTTTCCAAATGCGTCCTTATGAAACTTGGATGATAATGGAATCTCGTTGCTTACCTCCTTATCAACGGATTGTGAGAAAAAAACGGAGCGGTGTTAGCCATGATTACGATCAACTTATAGATGAGGTCATGGGGTTGTTCGATCGCTCTGACTTTGAAAGCAATAAACCGTTGGATGGCTCTTACCTCTTAGGATATCACTGTCAACGCAGTGCAATCAAAAAGAGAAAGGAAGAAGCCTCTACAAGCCAAGAATCTTCGACTGAAGAATAAATGATTAATTATAACCATAATCTCAAATACCATGAGCCTAACACACAAAATTGATTTTGCCGTAATTTTTTCGGTAAAGAACGCCAATCCCAATGGCGACCCATTGAATGGCAATATGCCTCGTACGACCTTCGAAGGCATTGGTGAAGTTTCGGATGTTTGTCTGAAACGTAAAATTCGCGATCGTCTGATCGAGGCTGGTGTTCCTGTTTTCGTCCAATCATCCGATAAATGCGTAGATGATTGTAAAACTTTGAAAGATAGGGCTGAAAAAGTCCTAGATCTTAACAAGGCAAAATTATCTTCCCAAGAATTGTCTGCAAAAGCTTGTGCGACTTGGTACGATGTTCGGGCATTTGGCCAGGTATTCGCTTATAAAAGTACAGCAAAAGGGACGAAATCTGATGATAAAGGGGTTTCTATTGGGATTCGTGGCCCTGTGTCTATCCACCCCGCATTTAGCGTGGAAAGTGTGAATATATCCAGCTTGCAAATTACCAAGAGTGTGAGCAATGAAGGTGATGGTTCTAAAAAATCTTCTGACACAATGGGTATGAAGCATCGGGTCGATTATGGGATCTACTCTTTTTGTGGAGCTATTAGTCCTCAGTTAGCTTCTATCACTGGGTTCTCTGACCAAGATGCGGAAATTCTGAAAGGAATTTTACCTAAATTGTTCGAAGGAGATGCCTCGTCCGCAAGACCGGAAGGGAGTATGCAAGTCCTTCATGTCATTTGGTGGAAGCATCATAACAAGAGCGGACAATATTCTTCAGCAGTAGTCCACAAGAGTTTGACTGTCAATCCAGATGGTTCTTTCAAATTGAAAGATTTAGAGGGTTTGCAGCCTGAAATTATCGAAGGTTTTTAATTGACCCCATTTTCTTGTAACCGTTGGGTCTTCTTCTTAAGAAAAAGTATGACGCTTCCCCTCCGTCGGTTGCAAGACAATCAATCGTCCATGGACTACCATCTGTTAACTTGTTCCTATGAATGGTCCATGGACGTATTCCTCTCCCTTATCGATATCATTTTTCAACTCTAAACTTACATCAGACAATTAAGGTGTACATTTGTAGGATCCGAAGTAATTAGTGGAAATTCTTTATTTTATACCAATACTATAAATTTAAAATTATCGTTAAAAACAAGATTATTTTCATGAATGAATTTTGTGTAGAAAAGTTCATGATTAATATCTTATGAATTTAAATGCTAAATATTAAAAACATTGATATTGGAATAATTTATAGCATTTATATAATTTGTGTTCTAAATGGATTCTACTACTTGTCAAATTAAGTATTGAATAGTGCAAAACAAATTAGTAAAATTTGGAATGCTTAGGTCCTTTATAATTTGATAAAGCCCTTTTCTCTGGTTGAGGTTGCTGACGCCAACCTCAAGCACTTGTAAAATTACCTAGATGTTGGCGGATTTCACAAGTCCTTGATCTTGAATATTGACAAACGCATAAATTGGAATCATACCTAGTGGATAGGCAAAGTCCTGTTGGCGCTTTTGTCTGTATAAGTCATTGTACAACAGGAAATTCCTCTATCTGCCATCGCGCCCTTTACGGGCGCGTGAATTGAAACAAAAACAGCCATAAACATGTCCCCCTTTTGGACGATCGCGCCCTTTACGGGCGCGTGAATTGAAACATTGTTCTAGCCAGCGTTGAGATTGGAGGTCGAGATCGCGCCCTTTACGGGCGCGTGAATTGAAACACAAGGTTGAAGTATTGGGTGAGTATTGTTGGCCGATCGCGCCCTTTACGGGCGCGTGAATTGAAACACAAGCTCACCGATAAAGCGATCACTCTTACTCAATCGCGCCCTTTACGGGCGCGTGAATTGAAACACCCCCACGCACCTCAAACCGCCCACACTCCCCATCGCGCCCTTTACGGGCGCGTGAATTGAAACCGCAATCTCTTGTTGTGCTAGCTGAGTAACAGTGATCGCGCCCTTTACGGGCGCGTGAATTGAAACTGGTTATTCGGCGCGAACAAGCAGCATGGATGAATCGCGCCCTTTACGGGCGCGTGAATTGAAACGGCGCAAAGCTCGGGGAGCGTGAGGAGGAGGTGCATCGCGCCCTTTACGGGCGCGTGAATTGAAACATGTTAGCAATTGCCGTTGTCACCTGTTGCTGCAATCGCGCCCTTTACGGGCGCGTGAATTGAAACTAGCTCTCCATCGCAAACAACCGCCAAGAATGGCATCGCGCCCTTTACGGGCGCGTGAATTGAAACATAGAGCCATTGTTTCTTCTCCAAAACGTAATCGATCGCGCCCTTTACGGGCGCGTGAATTGAAACCGGCAAGTGGTTGATTGCGTTGGGCGCTGGATTTATCGCGCCCTTTACGGGCGCGTGAATTGAAACTCAAACTCCCTGGCAGAGATGAGGTCTCCCATGTATCGCGCCCTTTACGGGCGCGTGAATTGAAACTGGCAAGAAAATGCATACAAAGTGGAAAAAAGACATCGCGCCCTTTACGGGCGCGTGAATTGAAACCGGATCGCCAAGTCCGCAACTATCTGCAAAATCATCGCGCCCTTTACGGGCGCGTGAATTGAAACCGGTGCCCTCAGTGATATCCTTGAGGCCTAAGGCTATCGCGCCCTTTACGGGCGCGTGAATTGAAACTACGAAGGGCTAAGCCATAACCCCAATACGCTCACCTATCGCGCCCTTTACGGGCGCGTGAATTGAAACTTGCCTTTTGCTACCGCCTTTAGCGCGTCGAGTTGATCGCGCCCTTTACGGGCGCGTGAATTGAAACTGGCACCAGAAGTCCAAGACGACATCGTTGATGCTATCGCGCCCTTTACGGGCGCGTGAATTGAAACGTGCCGGGCGGCAAAACGATGAAAAGCGGGGGAAATCGCGCCCTTTACGGGCGCGTGAATTGAAACTCGATCTTGGTCAAAAATTCTTGGGCCAACTTGATATCGCGCCCTTTACGGGCGCGTGAATTGAAACCCCTTCCATGTGACGCGTTGGAATCGCTGGGGGGATCGCGCCCTTTACGGGCGCGTGAATTGAAACTTTGATCTCTTCAGGTGTTAAAGAATAACGATCAATCGCGCCCTTTACGGGCGCGTGAATTGAAACCGGATCAAGTGTAGTTTGCACCTGATCAACAAGCGATCGCGCCCTTTACGGGCGCGTGAATTGAAACTCTACAGCTCCGAATTTGAGTCCTGTGTACCTATTATCGCGCCCTTTACGGGCGCGTGAATTGAAACTACGAAGGGCTAAGCCATAACCCCAATACGCTCACATCGCGCCCTTTACGGGCGCGTGAATTGAAACTTAGACGTACAAGGGTACAGAAAGTACAACAAAAATCGCGCCCTTTACGGGCGCGTGAATTGAAACTTCATACGAAGCAACTTAACACCGCAGGCTTGACATCGCGCCCTTTACGGGCGCGTGAATTGAAACTTATAAATGAGGGGGTGACAACATGACGAATACAATCGCGCCCTTTACGGGCGCGTGAATTGAAACCTGGCTTGCATTTGGCAAGCATGGGTGTTTTGGCATCGCGCCCTTTACGGGCGCGTGAATTGAAACCAGTTGGGGTCATGAAGATGTTCTGCTTGGTCCTTCATCGCGCCCTTTACGGGCGCGTGAATTGAAACTTTTATTGCAAAATTAAATCATTAATGTTTAATGATCGCGCCCTTTACGGGCGCGTGAATTGAAACGAGAGTGGCTTTGAGAAAGAAGGCGACTTGAAATATATCGCGCCCTTTACGGGCGCGTGAATTGAAACTCGAATTTTAACATGATGTCGGCATGGACAAGCAATCGCGCCCTTTACGGGCGCGTGAATTGAAACTCACCGCCGCGATCCCGGAAGAACCAGAACCAAATCGCGCCCTTTACGGGCGCGTGAATTGAAACGGGTTGATGGTTAGTCGGTGCCTCCGGCCAGCTGATCGCGCCCTTTACGGGCGCGTGAATTGAAACGTCGGCGGTAAAGACGTCTGGGAGCCGGACGACGGATCGCGCCCTTTACGGGCGCGTGAATTGAAACATCGGGATTTATATCTCTACTGATTGTGAGCTTATCGCGCCCTTTACGGGCGCGTGAATTGAAACTCTGGGGAGGGGGCAAGCCGCTTTTAGCAAGGAATCGCGCCCTTTACGGGCGCGTGAATTGAAACTGGATGCTTGATCAGTCCTATAGCTGCCTCTAAAATCGCGCCCTTTACGGGCGCGTGAATTGAAACGTTGTTGGCGGATGAGTCTAGCACGTTGGATAATCATCGCGCCCTTTACGGGCGCGTGAATTGAAACACAGTAATTCCACCAGTACCAACACCACCAGCACCCATCGCGCCCTTTACGGGCGCGTGAATTGAAACTAAGGCGGGGGTGCCAGAGAGTACGGCGCGTTTGATCGCGCCCTTTACGGGCGCGTGAATTGAAACTGTAAATTCGTTGGATCCTGTGGATGGTGTTGATATCGCGCCCTTTACGGGCGCGTGAATTGAAACCCCTTCCATGTGACGCGATGGAATCGCTGGGGGATCGCGCCCTTTACGGGCGCGTGAATTGAAACCATGGCAATTTTATAATTTTATAAGTTCGATGTTATCGCGCCCTTTACGGGCGCGTGAATTGAAACTAAAAAAAAGTGTTGACTAGTCCTGTAAATTTGATCGCGCCCTTTACGGGCGCGTGAATTGAAACTTGCACAAAGTGAATTTTTTTTAGAGTTCGACGCCATCGCGCCCTTTACGGGCGCGTGAATTGAAACTCGAGCTTGAGAAAGATGCCGCCGCCAAAGAAGAATCGCGCCCTTTACGGGCGCGTGAATTGAAACCAGGTTACGTAGTATCCGACTGCCGTGCCCTCATCAATCGCGCCCTTTACGGGCGCGTGAATTGAAACTCGGCGGCTTGTAGGAGTCGGCCCGCGAGTGCGATCGCGCCCTTTACGGGCGCGTGAATTGAAACTTCTGGGTTTTGTGGGGGGATGTCTGGTCCCTGCAATCGCGCCCTTTACGGGCGCGTGAATTGAAACTGGGTATCCTCGACGCCTTGGACAGGACGGCTCATCGCGCCCTTTACGGGCGCGTGAATTGAAACAGACCCGATTTTGCGAAAAATACTCGAATATTCTTGCAGAAGCGAGAAACATAGTGTAAAGAATAAATAATGCAGATCGAACCGTTCCATCAGTTTCAAACTGGGTTTTCCAATGGGATACCTGGCCTTTTTGCGGCTATGGACGAGATCGGGCAGGCATGCAGGCAAAATGGAGTGGATGAGCGATCGACTAATCTCGTCCGGCTTTGTATCGAAGAGCTAGTGACCAATGCCCTGAAATATGGAGCTCACGACGGGATGCCGGTAACGGTGTCCATCGTCCTGGTGTTTGAGGCGGAGGATCGGCTTCGTTTAATCATTGAAGATGATTCGCTGCCTTTTAATCCCCTAACAGAAGCGCCACCGCCGGATCTGACAGATAAGCTGGAGGACCGGATGATTGGCGGCATGGGGATTTACCTGGTCAAGAATATGACTAGGGCTATGGAGTATCAATATAAGGATCGGAAAAATATCTTAACCATTATTATTTAACCATTTAGATTTAGAAACACGCATATGAGTCTTAATCTCAGTTTTCAGGAACGTAGCATCGGGCATTTTGTGATCATGTTGTCTGGCAAGTTGGATACAGAGACGTACGGCCAGTTAGAGAGCTTGATCAATTCGTTAGTGACCGACAAAGTTCTTTCAATTACATTAAATATGACAGGTTTGACATATATCAGTAGCATGGGGTTGCGAGTGATTATTCAAGCTGCCAAATTGTTGAAAGAACGACAAGCCCAGTTGGTTATTTCAGATCCGCCTGCATCGATTCGAGCCGTTTTGGAAATGGCTCGAACTTTGCCAGGGCAGGCCATCTTTTCGTCTGTTGCTGAAGCTGACAGTTACTTTGATAATGTCCAGAAAAACACGAAAAACCGTTAAATTTTTGTTGCGATAGAAAAGGGCAGTAGGATCGCTAGGGTAGAAAAAGGCGGTCCTGCTGCTGACCTAGTTGCGGCATTAGGGAATGCCGCTAAATGCTGAATAAAGTGATCCTACCGCCCCAATACGCAGGGAATTGTTTGTAGGCCCCGTTGTTGGCTGGGAGGGATCATGTTTTACTGAGGCGCAAGGAAAAGGAGCAACGTGACTCCAGCGTCTTCAATAAAACAAGGCTAGACCGTTGGCGACCTAGCCTTGCTGGGCGAATAGGATGAGGAAGGGGATCTTA
>CASFPZ010000053.1 GCA_949296365.1 uncultured Akkermansia sp.
TACAGCGGGTCGATTGGTTACAGATACAACTTCTGATGGAACCATATCCTCGGATGAGGATCAGAAGAGGGCCATCTCGTCGAGAGACGGGGTGGCCTTGAGTACCTATAAGAAAAAACAACAACAGATGAATAAGGTTTACCTAAATTATGAATGTGAAGTCGAAGGAAAGAGGGAAATGAGAACAAAAGTAAGATTATGATCAAAAAAAGCCTTTACAGACCGGGATAGCAATATATCATGGCTTCCCCAAATTCACCCTTAAACAACAGGAGCATATACGATGAAAGTTCTTTCTTCACTTGCCTCAATGAAGCGCCGTCACGCTGACTGCCAAATCGTGAAGCGCAAAGGCACATTGTACGTCATTTGCAAAAGCAATCCGAAATTTAAAGCTCGCCAAGGCGCTACGGCAGGAACCCGCATGAGCAAGAAGGGAGTTAAATAATTCTCTTGCTAGCGTGTTAGTATTACCTCTTTCTTGACGAGAGATCGGCGTCTGGTGACTCCGGTCTCTTTTGTTTATACTCCCAAAGAATATGTCTGCTGAATACGTTCAAACTCGTTTTTTGTCATTGAACGAGCCATTTGAATTAGATTGTGGGGAGAGGCTTCCCGGTGTACGCATTGCTTATGAACGGTATGGCGAGATGGCAGGCGATGGAGGTAATGTCATTCTGTTGTTTCATGCCTTGACAGGAAGCCAGCATGCTCATGGATGGAATACAGATGTTCCGGGTATTGGCTCTCTCTGGCAACCTGAAAATTATGAGGGTTGGTGGGATTCGATGATTGGTCCTGGCAAACCTATGGATACGCGAAAATATTGCATAATATGTGCCAATTACTTAGGTAGTTGTTATGGCACAACTGGGCCTATGTCGCCGCATCCTGACGATGGTAAGCCTTGGGCTGCAAGATTCCCGCATGTGACGGTATGGGACCAGGTGCGTCTCTGTGCGAAATTGTTGGATTTATTGGGGGTGAACCGGGTAGCTTTGGTTGGCCCGTCAATAGGTGGCTTAGTTGCGTTAGCATTTGCAATTCATTATCCCGAACGGGTTAAGAGTGTGGTCTCTGTTGGTTCAGGGTATCGGTGCAATATCGAACAGCGTCTATCGGTCTTTGAACAAATATTGGCCATTGAGTTGGATCCCCATTTCAACGGTGGCTATTATTACGGGGGGGAGTTGCCGAATCGTGGCCTTGCTTTTGCTAGAATCATTGGTCACAAAGCTTTTGTTTATCAAGAAGGACTTGAGTCCAGGGCTCGTAAAGAAGTTGGCTCCGACTGTGGTATGCTTTCATGGCTAAAACCGACTCGTAGCACCCAGAGTTACATGCTTCATCAGGGAACTAAATTTGCTCTGCGTTTTGATGCCAACGCATATATTCGTATTGCTGACATGTGGGGAGAATACGATATTCTCGAATGGACGGGAAAATCGTCGTATGTGGACGCGCTAAAACCCTGTGCTGAAGCTGGAATCCCTTTTCTTATATTCTCGATTGATACGGATTGTTGTTTTCGTCCGGCTGAGCAACAGGAGATGTCTCGTTTGTTGTTAGAGGCGGGTATTGACGCCTCCATGCATGAGATCCATTCAGATAAAGGACATGATTCTTTCTTGCTCGAACCGGAACTCTATGCCGGTTGCCTGGAACCATTCCTAAAATTGACTGCTGCGCGGGAGTAAGTAGCGACGAATTCTGATATAAAGGACCGAATGTAACGACCTAAAATCAATCGTCCTTTGGGGGGATGATTGTGAGACGACGTTCTTTGCGAGAAGCGATGAAACCGCCTGGCAAAGTAGTTTTAGAAGGTTGGTTGGGTGGGAGAATCTCTTGAACTTGCTGAATGATTTGTTCCGATAATTCAGGAATGTGTTTGCCTCGCAGAAAACGAAACAAAGCGGCTTTTTGAAGTTCGGCTGGCATGGAGTAGATTTTAGGTAAAAACAATCGTCCTTGTGGGTCTTCTAACTGAAGAAGGTCTAGCGCCTGGTCCAAGGCTCGCGCCTGTTCGTCGTTCAAACGGGCTGAACGGGCGAGGATTGGGGAAATATCCCGCTGCATGGCTGCATGAAGACGCGGCAGAATCTCTTGGCGGATGGCATTGCGCGGGATGGAAACATCGGTGTTGGTTTCATCTTCTTGCCAGGGCTCCTGGCGTTGTCTTAACCATTGTGTGATAGTGTGTCTCGTGGTGTAAAGCAGTGGCCGAAGGACTGTCAAATTGCCTGGCCAATGGTCCACGGGTTTCATCCCGCTGATTCGCGAACAACCTCGGCAGAGGCGGAATAAAATTGTCTCTGCCTGATCGTCGAGGTGGTGTGCTAGGGCAACAACGCTGCCTGGCCATTGCCGCGACCAGTTGGCAAAACATTCTTGGCGAGCTTGTCGCGCGGCTGTTTCCAGTGAGATTTTGCATTGCTGGGCTATGCGCGGTACATCCATGTACTCGATCACATAGGGAATCCGCAAACGATGGGCTAACAATTCGGTAAATCGAGCGTCGTCGTCGGCTGTGCATTTCCTGATGCCGTGATGAACATGGCAAGCGATGGGATGGCAATTTGGCAATTGAGCCAAAAGAAGCAGCAGGGCTGTGGAATCCCGTCCTCCGCTAAATCCTACAAGAATAGGCGCCCCTGAGGTTAACCAGGGCAAAACCTCGGGAGCCAATTGGATAGTAGAATCCTTTCGATCGGAACAACCCATACTGTGAACGAATGGATCTTATTGGTTGAGTGGAACAATTTGCAACTTTGAAATAGCGTTGAAGAACGATTGCGCTGGCCATTGCCCAGGTGCCCCTTCATATAATCCTAAATAACCATAGAGTAGGCACGAGCCGCACTGGGAATAAAGTAAACGCGAAGTCGGTCCAAGTGGACCCATCCCCATGATGGCTACTGGCCCTGTGCGCCGAGCTAAAACTGTGGTCCCGACGATGAGATCGTCCGGGGTGTGATGCCTGACCGCAAATTTGACAATGTCAGCCCCTAGGTCTCTGGCGATTTTCTCTTGTTCGCACAATTCCTCGGCTGTGGGGGTTTGTTCAAAGTTGTGGTATGAAGCAACAATTTGAACTGAAGTTTTATGGGCTGTTTCGATGAGTGAACGGGCTTGAGGCATGTTGGCTATCTCAATGTCGATGGCTGCTGCCTGAGAAAGCGACTCTTCTAACAGACTCAAGCGTGTAGTGACCGAGAGTTGGCGAACTCCCCCTTCTTGGGGATCTCTTGCTGTGACAATGAGTGGCCTGAAGGGCCGATATTCTAGGATTTCTTCTACGCTGATGCTTGACGGCATGGCATCAAGTCGCAATTCAACCCAGTTGCAAGACTGGGAAAGATCGAGATTTTTGAGAGCAACCCATTGTTCCCAGACGGTTGTTGTTCCAATGACTTTGACTGCTGGATGCGAAGAAGTGTTTCCCCTTGTAGGCGGATTCATGAGAGGAAATTTGACAAATGATCTCCCAAACGTCAATGAATTCTCGCCTCCAAAGGAGAAGAAGTTTCAATTTGCCGGATTATTTCTCGAGTGGCTTGGGCAATATTGGCCTGTTGTAGTAGCCAGGAGACAATAACAACTCGCTTAGCTCCTGCTTGGAGAACGTGCGGGAGCGTTTGGCCGTTAATGCCGCCAATGCAGAAAACCGGGAAATTGTTGGACAACTTTGTCTGAACCCTGTCTATGTCTGCTAAACCGATTGCTGGGCGTCCCGGCTTGGTGGGGGTCGGAAAAAGCGGACCAAAACCAATGTAATCGGCTCCTTCTTCAAAACCGCGAAATGCTTGTTCTGGACTGTGAGTTGATCTTCCTATGATTTTCCCTGTACCAAGTAAACGTCGGACTGCTGCTAGATCGGGGGTATCTTGGCCAATGTGGACTCCGTCGGCGCCGCTCTCCTGTGCTATATCCGGATAATCATTAACAATGAACAGACAATGGCTAGATCGACATAAGATGGCTAATTGACGGGCTAATCTTCCAATGGTTTCTCGATCATGTTTTTTAGCTCTCAATTGTAAAATGTTGATTCCGCCGTCTAGTAAGTGGCGAGCTGTGTCGAGGGCGTCGTCGCACGAAACGTACCCCAGATCGAGAATGCCATATAAGCGGCAAGTCTGAAGGAGGTCCCTTGGGGATTGCATACAGTGAACAGGATTATGCTTGTTGGTAGGATTGTACGATTGCTTTAGCTCGGCTGCGTACGCGTTCGATGCGGTTATTCAATTCTTGTCGATAGGCACTCATGTCGCGGATGAGGGCGCGGGCTGCACCTGAACTCATGGCTGCTTCGGCAATGGCAGGACACAAATAATCGATCAATCTCGGATCAAGTGGTTTGGGAATCACGTAGTTGGGCCCGAATTCAAGTTGTGTACCTCCGTAGGCATTGACGACCTCTTGGGGTACTGGTTGTTGCGCTAACTTGGCTAGAGCCTGGGCTGCTGCTAATTTCATTGGCTCGTTAATGCAAGAGGCGCTGGTATCGAGTGCTGCCCGGAAAATGAACGGGAAACAAGAAACGTTGTTGATCTGATTGGGCCAGTCGGAACGCCCTGACCCCATGATGCAATCGGGGCGCACTGCTTTGGCTGCATTCCAATTGATCTCTGGATCCGGATTTGCACAGGCAAAAATAATGGGTTTGTCCGCCATCACTCGCACCATGTCCTGGGTCAATATCCCTTTTGTCGAGAGCCCCAGAAAAACATCAGCTCCTTTTAATGCTTGCTCGAGCGTACAATTGCGGGCTTGGGCAAACTGAACCTTGCTAGAATGCAGGTTGGAGCGTCCTGACCAAATCAGCCCGCGAGAATCGAACATCCAAATATTCTCTCGAGACACGCCAAGTGTCATGTAGAATTTGGCACAGGCAATACCGGCAGCCCCAGCCCCAGACACGACCACTTTCATATCTTTAATATGCCGATTGGTTAATTCGGCTGCATTGATGAGGGCTGCCCCCGAAATGACGGCGGTACCATGTTGGTCATCGTGAAAAACAGGAATGTTCATTTCTTCTCGCAAGCGCTCTTCTACCATGAAACATTCTGGCGCTTTGATATCTTCGAGATTGATTGCACCAAACGTTGGCTCCATCGTCTTGATTGCTTCAATGAGGTCTTCCGGCTTCTGGAGATTCAATTCGATATCGAAGACATCAATGTCGGCAAACATTTTGAATAACATGGCTTTGCCTTCCATAACTGGCTTGGCTGCATAGGGCCCGATGTTCCCTAACCCTAGTACGGCACTGCCGTTGGTGATGACTCCTACAAGATTGGATTTGCCTGTGTACAAAGCACTGTGATTGGGATTCTCCTTGATGAGTCGGCAGGGCTCTGCTACTCCAGGCGAATAGGCCATCGTCAAATCGTGTTGCGTTAAAGCCGATTTGCAGGGCAACGTCTCCATTTTCCCTGGTCGTGGACTGGTGTGATAACGGAGCGATTCTTGTTGAAGTTGAGAAGTCATAAAAGAAATGAAAAATGCTGAGTGTATAAATCACTGATTGTGAGTAAGAGCAAGCGGGTATCCTGACAGTACGGATACATGGGCGCCTGGCCTGTTGCTGATGGCTTGATGGCGATGATTATGTCTGGAATGTCTTGTTATTCTTTTTTTGTTCTTGGAATCAGTCCGTTCGTCATTCATCTTCCTCAACGGAAACTTGTATGAAGAGCCTTTCAAGTCGTCACATGAGCCTCTCTTTGGCTTTGCGTTATCTGAACCCGTTGAGAACCTATTTTTCAGTGATTACTCTGATATGTTTGATGGGCGTTTCACTGGGGGTGATGGTGCTGATTATTGTGTTGTCGGTGATGGGGGGACTTCAGAAAGAACTCCAAGATCGATTGTTGGCCTTTTCTCCTCATTTACAGGTTAATTATTATGCTTATCCAGGAATGAGAGGAACGTTGGGCGATTGGCGCGATCTTGAAAAGGAGATTAGGAAAGCGCCGGGTGTCGAATCAACTTATGCTGTGATTGAGGATTATGCTCTGGTTGATGTCCATGGGGCACAGCGACCATGTATGTTCCGAGCTCTGGATACTGAGAACGAACTTCAAATGCAAGAGTTGGCTCCTTTATTGCGTGAAGGCTCATTTGACCTCGGTGTCGGTGAAAATGTTGTTGTGTCGTCGTCCGTGGCCAAAATGTTCGGGTTGTCCCTGGACGATACGATTTGTGTGTACACTACGCGGAATTTCGAAAATGTTTCTAGCATTTATTCGCAAATAGACAGGGCGTTGCTGGTGGACCGATTCCCCAAGGAAATCGCAAAACTTCTGGAAATCGTAAAGAAAGACAGGCCTGTCGAAAAAAATCAAACTGTCTGGAGCGGGCTGGAGGTTCAAACGGTTATCAGTATTTTGGATCAACTTTCGAGAAGCGGTAAATTAGAAGTCGAAGAAAAACAAATTAATGCAATGTGGGATTTGTTGCCGAAAGTCGCTTTTGCCAAAGATGGAAATCAAGTGGCGATGCCGGCGGATATTACCAAACGGTGGGTGGAGGCTATCAACGCCTTGAAAGTGATCGACAAAAATGAAGAAGACCTGAAGGCGATGCAAACGATTAAAAGTTTGGTATTGCCGAAAGATTTGACGGTGATAGGTATTTACCAGGATACGAAACATGTGGCGTGTCCGGATTTGTTTATTCCTCTTGAAATTGGTCAAGAACTTCAGGGATTTCAGGATGATTATATCCAAGCAATTGCTATCCGAGCCGAAAATCCTTATGATCTAAAAAATGTTGTTGACGCTGTGTACAATCAGCTCCCTGGTATTGCTCTTGAAGGGGCTTCGTGGAAAATCGAAACCTGGATGGATCGTTACAGCTCATGGTTTTCGCTCATCCGACAGGAACGTATGATGATGAGTTTTGTTTTATCCTTTATCGGGTTGATTGCTGCATTTTGTATGATGGCTGTTATGTTTACGGTATCTATTCAACGGCGAAAAGAACTGGCTCTAATGAAAGCCCTTGGTGCAACCCCTTGGCAGGTTGTGCGTGTGTTCTTATGGCAAGGTGTTATTATTGGCATTGCTGGCGCCTTGCTGGGTGTCGCTTTGGGATTGTTGGCGCTCCACTATCGGGCCCAGATTCACATGTTCTTGAAGGTTATGGGGGTCGACCCCTTCCCGATGGATTTCCATGGAGTTGAAATTCCTGCCGAAATTGATCCCGCCGAAATTGGCACTCAAGCCTTACAAGCTTTTGTCATGGTTGTGATCGCTTCGGTAGTTCCTGCTCTGTGTACGGCTTGGCAGGACCCTGCTAAGGCCTTGAGAAGTATGTAAATTTGAACATGAAGGTGTTATGGATATTTATTATGTGACGGACGGGAAAAAACAACCCCCACTTCCTACTGTCGAAATCATTTCGATGCTGGAACGCGGCGACTTGTCTGAACAAACCTTAGGTTGGCATCGCGGGTGTTCTGCGTGGCTGCCGTTAAAAGATCTGCCTGCTCTGCAATCGTATTTTGTACGAAACGATAGTGCTCAAAACAAGGAACTCGACCGGCGCTTCGTAGATGTGACGGAAACAGCCGTTCCTATCCCCGGAGCTTCTATGGAGAAAATCTCCCCTGTCGAAGTGTCTTTTCTGGAAGAAAAAACTGTAAGCACGCCTCCGCCAAGCGCTCGCTTTTTTGCTCGAGCCTTGGACCTTACTATTTATTTCTCTCTCTATGTGGCGATATTAGTGCGCGTATGCGACCACTTTGATCCTTCGTATTTTTATATTACGTGTTGGTTGCCTGCGGCGTTGTTTGATTCGATTTGCCTAAAAATTTTGGGAACGACTCCTGGTAAGTCATTGCTGGGGATTAGTGTCGTCGGGGATGGTGGAGAAAATCCAAATTTTTTGCGTCTTTTGGGACGTGAGTTATATGCAATTATTTTGGGGATGGGACTTGTAGTTTCGATAGTGACGCCGTTTTGCTTGTTGTTTGCATGGTTTAATGCTCGTTCTGGGCGTCCTTCCTATTGGGATAGGAAAATGAAAACTCGGATCATTTGGGAAAAATCGTTTATTTATCCAGTGAGGTTATGCATTGTAATTGTGTTGATGATGGTGATCATTAATATCGGAATGCAGCAACTTGAACCTTGGTCGGCGGATATCTTGAAATACCAGGAAGAACACTTGGCTATCTTGTCGCAGATGTTGGAAAAATAGGTTGGGCGTTTCGAGGGCAGGGGAACTGCCTGTTTTTACTTTTGCTTTTCTGTAAAATTAAGGCAAAATGTGTTTGTCATGGCAGAGATTCATCCTAGCGCAATTGTTCATCCGGGGGCTGAATTGGCGGACGATGTCCGCGTTGGCCCGTTTTGTGTGATAGGCGATCAGGTGAAATTGGGAAAAGGATGCGTATTGCATAGTAATGTTACCATTGAAGGCCCGTCGACATTTGGCGAAAATAACGAATTCTTCCCCCACTGCTATATTGGCGGGAAGAGCCAAGACTTGAAGTATGCGGGCGAACCAACCTATCTTGAAGTTGGTCACCGCAATGTCTTTCGAGAGTATAGTACGGTAAACCGCGCTACGGCTGTCGGCGATAGGACGATTGTTGGCAATGACAACCATATGCTCGTATCGTCTCATATGGGGCATGACTGCCGCATGGGTGATCATGTCATCCTTTCTGGGTTTGCCGCGATTGCTGGACATGTAGAAATCGGCGATTATGCCATTGTGTCTGGCGGTACGGTGGTGCATCAATTTGTCAGAATTGGCGAGCATAGCTTGATCGGTGGGGGTAATCGCGTACCCAAGGATATCCCACCGTACATGATTTCAGAAGGTCATCCTTGTGTGGTTCGATCTGTTAACACGATTGGGCTGATGCGCCGGGGATTTCCTGAAGCGGATATCCAGGCGCTTCGGCATGCTTATAAAAAGTTGTTCCTGCACAAAGATACGATTATTGCCCAAGCTATTGAAGAATTGCTGGCTGACGAAGTTTATGGTAAGAATGAGTATGTTTTGAGGCTGATTGAATTCTTAAAAACCTCGAAACGCGGATACGGCCATTGAAAGTGACAATTGGGAAAATGTTTGAATTGTTGCCCATGTACAAGGGATTTATTTTTGATTTGGATGGCACTTTGGTGGATTCGTTACCGGGGTTGACGAATGGTTTGAATCGTGCTCTTTCGTTGTTGTCTTATCCTCGTTGCTCGTTAGAAGAAGTATCGTCGATGGTGGGCCGAGGAACTCGGGATTTGTGCCGACGTGCCATGCATCATGTGAATCCCGCCCCGGATTGGGAGGAGCATGTCCTAGAACTTTATGAAATATTTACTCGTGAGTACAAACTGTCATGGCAGGATGGAACTCGCCCATTTGATGGTATTATGCCGATGTTGCAAGCCTTAGCTACTCAGGGCGCTCATTTGGCTGTTTTGTCCAATAAACCACACGATGTAACTGTTCCGCTTGTTCGCGAAAAACTACCGGGTATCCCTTTCGATCCTGTGATGGGATTCTCTGAGGTGTTCCCTCGAAAACCTGACCCAGCCGCCCTTTGGCATATTGCAAAATCCTGGAGCTTGTCTCCAAAGGAAGTCTGTATGGTGGGTGACTCGGCTCACGATGGCAATACGGCTGTAAACGCTGGCTCTGGTTTGGTTTTGGTGGATTGGGGATATAGTTCCCGAGAAGCATTGAATGCGTTTGGCGTGCCGGTATGCGATTCGCCCGCTGAGCTTGCCGAGTTGTTGAACAAGTTATTTGTCCCAAGATGAGGAGTCAACGCGATTTCCAGCATGGCGGCGATTTGGAACGTCTGAGCCGCGAATCCGGATGGGACCGTAAAGATATTTTGGATTTCAGTGTTAATGTGAATCCGTCAGGGTGTCCTGCTTTTATTCGGGAAGCTCTTTGGCAAGCAATGGAGCAAGTGGATCATTATCCATCCCCTCGTGCCGGTGAAGTGGTTGCCGCCGTTGCTAAGCGTTTCAAAATCCCAGCTGAGTGTCTGGTCGTGGGTAATGGTAGTAATGAATTGCTTCATCTAATTCCACGTGTGTTAAAACCTGCTAAGGTGGTGATCGCTGAACCTGCGTTCTCTGAGTATCGTTTGGCTTGCCGCTTAGCTGGAGTCGAGGTCGAGGCAGTTGTCGCTCCTTCATCTCGTAGATTCCAACATGATCCCATGGAATTGGGTGAACGGGCTGGCGCGGAGGGTATGGTCATGTTGGCCAATCCTGCAAATCCATCTGGTTGGCTGATGGAGCCAAACAAGTTAACTAGGGCCATGATGGCTTTCCCCGATGTGTTGTGGGTGCTGGATGAAGCGTTTATTGATTATGTGGGAGAAGGAGCGTCTCTGGTCGCTCGGGTCGTTGACGTGCCTAACCTTATTGTTTTACGGTCATTGACCAAATTTTATGGAATGGCGGGCATCCGTGCTGGATTCTTGGCTGCTCGTCGCGAGGTAGCCTTGCGTTTGCGCGAGGCGTTGCCTGTGTGGAATGTCTCAACTTTTGCGGCGGTTGCAATGCTGGCTGTTTGCGAACAGGATCCCGCTTATGCTATCGAAGAATGTCGTATCAATGAGAGCCGACGAGCTGATTTGGTGCGTTATTTAAAAGAAATCCCGGGTATTGATTGGTATCCGTCTCGGGCCAATTTCATGTTATTCCATTGCTCCTGGAGTAATACCTTAGCTGGTGATTTGTTGAATCGCTATGGTATTGCCATCAGGGATTGTTCAAACTACATCGGCTTAGAAACGGGTGGTTGGTATCGCACCGCTGTGCGCTTGCCAAAAGACCATGAACGGTTGGCTCTTGCCCTGGGGGAATTGGCTGGCGCTCAATCGACGCCTGTGAACCCTGGCCCGTGGATTAAGCGTGTTCGTAAACGCCCAGCCTTGATGTTGCAGGGTACTTGTTCCGATGCTGGCAAAAGCGTGTTGGCGAGCGCGTTCGCAAGGATTCTGACGCAAGATGGTTATTCGGTCGCCCCGTTCAAAGCTCAAAACATGGCCTTGAATTCTGGCGTGACTGCTTTGGGCGAAGAAATGGGCCGTGCTCAGATGGTCCAAGCTCGCGCGTGTCGACGAGACCCAGACGCCCGAATGAATCCTGTCTTGCTGAAACCTCATTCAGACAGGGGATCCCAAATTGTTTTGATGGGAAAACCTGTGGGTAATATGGACGCGCGAGAATATTTTCAGAGAAAGAGGGAACTTTGGCCGACTGTTTGTCAGGCCTATGATTCATTGGCCGCTGAATGCGAGGTGATGGTTCTTGAAGGCGCTGGTAGCCCGGGCGAAGTGAACCTAAAATCAGCAGACATTGTGAATATGGCTATGGCTCGCTATGCGGAAGCCTCGGTCTTGTTGATTGGCGATATCGACCGTGGTGGTGTTTATGCGTCGTTTCTTGGAACGTGGATGACTTTTAATCAACAAGAACGATCGTTGCTTAATGGGTTTATTGTCAATAAGTTTCGCGGTGATGCTTCTCTGTTGCAGCCTGCCCATGACTACATGTTGGCCCGCACGGGAATCCCGGTAGTTGGGGTTGTCCCGATGATTCGTTCTCTGAAGATCCCGGAGGAAGACAGAGCTTCTTTTGCGTTCGAACAACCTGGACGTGCTCGATCTGCGCAAATGGATGTTCTCGACGTGGCTGTTGTGATGTTAAACCATGTGTCCAACTATACGGATTTTGCTCCGCTTGCTGAAGAACCGGATATTTGCCTGCGTCAGGTTCGGTCTGCTGACGAATTTGGCAATCCTGATTGGGTTATTATTCCTGGTTCAAAAAATGTGGCATACGATTGGTCTATGTTGCAAAAACTGGGCTTGGATGGATTGATCCGGAACCATGCTGCTGCCGGAAAGTGGATCTTGGGTGTTTGCGGCGGATTACAATTGTTGGGCGAACGTGTCGATGATCCTTGGGAAATTGAATCGTCTGAACGTTCGTTCTCGTGTTTGGGCTTATTGCCTATTGTTACTGAAATGGCTCGCGAAAAGGAATTATGCGCGATCAAAAATGTACGCTCTCCTTTGGGTGTCCCAGCTTCAGGGTATGAAATCCACCATGGGCGTAGCCGTTGTGTGGCGGACGATGTCAGTTTGTTTTTCCGCCCTGACGGTTCAGTATGTGGGTATGGCCGAAACCGTGTCTGGGGTACATATTTGCATGGCCTGTTTGAGGATGATGCCTTTCGTCGAACGATGATCGATCGGGTTCGTGTTGATTCGGGTTTGCCTGCTGTTGGTAAGATCCTTGTGCAATGCAATCTTGATCAGTCTCTAGATCTGCTGGCGGATATGGTGCGCGAACATGTCGATCTGAAGGTGATTTATCGAAACATGGGACTATTGTGATCATGGAGGCGTCAATATGGCTGTTACCTATGGCTTTGGGGCTTGATTTGTTATTGGGTGATCCTCGCGTTGCCTGGCATCCTGTATGTTTGATTGCTATGTGGTGCCGAACTATGGAAAAACTTTGGAAGTGTTGGCTCGGTAAAACTTTTTGGGCTGGTTGCTGTGCTTGGATCTGTTCGTCTGTCCCTGTTTTAACGTTGACCTTGGGATTTTTGTGGATTGTAAGTCTGTTGGTGCCTGGGGAGTGGGGCGTTGGGTGGGGGGCTGTTGTTGTTATCTATATGTGCATGGCGCCTCGAAGCCTTGCTGAACATGGATGGAGGGTGATGAAAGCTAATCAAGCTGGTAATCTCACGGAAGCCCGACAATGCGTGTCGATGATCGTTGGCCGCGATACGGCGACCTTGGATAGACATGGTGTCTTGCGTGCTTGTATCGAAAGCGTGGCTGAAAATCTAACCGATGGCGTGATTTCGACGATTGTTTGGGCTTCTATTGGTATTGTTCTGGCTGGTCCGGAAGGGGGGGCTCTTGGCGCAATGTTTCACCGAACTTCAAATCTGATGGATGCTCTCTGGGGTAAAAAAAATGATGAATACCGCTATTTTGGAACATGGGCTGCCCGTATGGATGATGTCCTCAATTGGTTGCCTGCTCGCTTGTCTCTGATCCTCATCGCTTTAGCTGCCGTGATTGTGCCCGGATGCTCGCCTAGCAAGGCTCTTCGTATTGGCTGGAAATACCGCTATGAACATGCTAGCCCTAATTCTGCTTGGAGTGAGGCTGCTTTTGCTGGTGCTCTAAACCTGAAACTAAGTGGCCCTATATCGTATAAAGGTGTTCCAGCCCCCTATCCTTATATTGGAGAGGGTTCGTTGCAAGCGACGGCGCTCGATCTCCGTCGGGCGATTATCTTGATGGGGGTGGCATCATTTCTTGCTGTCGCATCTGGCGTCTGTCTCTTGTGCCTAATTCTCTAAACAAATTCTATTGTCATGATCGACATGTTGTGAATTGAAATGAATTGTTATTGATCGGGGCTCGTCCAAATCCGCTGGTTGCGTTAAAGACACTGAGTATGACTCCCAATAGGTGATCTAATCCTTGCATGGGCTTGTATTTCCTATCACAAACTCACTACGTTGTAACAAAGTCGATCTGAATTGGGATTCATACCTAGTGTATCATGTTAAGTGTTAATATTTATTGAAGCCAAATATATTGGTCGATGTGGTCGAGGAGTCGTTGATTAAACTCCAAAAAACTGGATGGACTAGTCAAAAGAACCAGATAGCGATTAGAATAGATTCTAGCTATTTGGCACGTAGGAGCCTTGTAAGGAAGCCCAGCCCAAGATTTCCCTTGTCGGAGGGATAGATCCAGCGCTTGGGCAATATTTTGCGGGATTTCGCAAATTGTAATTCCGGCACTATACGAACGGTCGATTTCGGGCAGTCTGACAATGAAATAAATAGCTTGTACCTGCCGAGGAAACGCAATCCCCTTTTGTTGTGGATGGAACCAGTTGACGAAATCTTGTATGGCAATCGTCTGTGGTTGCTTCTCCTGAGAAGAAAACTGCTGACAAGAACGAACGATCGAAATCTTGTCTGGAAACCAGGCGCCAGATTTTGACACCGGCGACTCCTGCGCGAACGTCAAACCTAAACAGAAGGTCGACAAACCCAACACTTTAACGAATCGATTCATATACAATGTGGTGATCAATTTGATGGTAAAACGATATATTGGTTAATGCGATTGGCTAATTTCCTATTGAATGCTAGAAATTGGGGTGGTGACGTAACCACGAGAAGGTAACGATCGGCATAGACCATAGCCATTTGTTGAACTTGCTCGGTATAGGTACCTGTTGCAGAAACAAAAGGCGGAGACGTGTCTCCGGTGTCCTTCAACACCTTGGCCAATGCACGAACAACATCGCCCGGTAACTCGAAAATTGTTACTCCGGCTGCATAGCTACTGTCTATTTCCGGCAAGGCTACATCGACATGAAGTGCTGGTTCCTTACCATTAAAGGCGATCCCTCTCTCCCGAAGACGTAACCAAGAAGACAATTGTTCATATTCAATTTGGACGAACGATTTGGGAGCTTGTTCCCGGTTCTTTTTGTAAGAAGAACGAATGATCGATAATTGCGCGGGAAACCAGTCGTTCTCCCTAGTTAAAGGCGACTCATCCTGGGCATCGCACGCCATTGTCGCGCCCATCCCGAACAATAACATGATTCCATAAAACCTTTCTATTAAAATAACTATATCAGCGTAAAAAAAATTGATTGGTGTCAAGATTTTTTGTGCAAATTTAGAGTCTGTTTCAAATCCGCTGGTCCTATCAAGGTCAGTTAGTATGACTCCCAATAGGCGCCTCAGCCCTTGCATTAGCTTGTAATACCTATTGCAAGTTTATTATGTTCAACTACTTGTATCAATACAAAGACTGGATCGTTGACAAACCCTCTAAACAAGAAGCATTTCTCCTCGTCGAGCTTAGAGTTGATCAACGATGTGTTTTTGATGCCCTAAGTGTCATACAAAGCTCATCATCCATTCGTATCGTGATATTGATCGACAAGATCTACCTGTTTCTTCCCACTCTCTCTTTATTAAGTGCCAAGTTCCCCCCAAGTTTTTGTCTTTCTTGCAGACGTTTTCATACCCTTAGACCTCAACAGTTGTTTCTTATTTGGAAACGTCTATTTATTTGCATTAGTGTCCGGTAAAACTTTTTTTTATGCTCCAAAATTAGGATTAGTTTTCCCGTTAGGAAGTCTACTCTTTCCGTCATCTTGAGTTCTGCTATAAA
>CASFPZ010000054.1 GCA_949296365.1 uncultured Akkermansia sp.
AGCAACGAGGCCATCGGTTATCCAGGTAACAGGACATGAATCCTGCGACTTGGAACCTTGAGGAGTTTGGGCATGAAGAGCGGGCAGACAAAATCCCACAATGAAGAGACCCATTAAAATCAACTTACTCATATGATATGAAAATCGAGAATGAATAATCATCTAGATCTATCATCATCTAGATCTATATACAATTCATGTCAATAAAATTTTTGAAAATTTGGGTCTGTTTGGGTCTGTTTCAAATCCGCTGGTAAAAGTATTGCCGAAGTTTGAGGGAGAGATAAGGTACGTTGAAGAGTCCACAGGTCTTGGACTGGATTCGAGATAAAGCCGCATAAGCTGACTCGATCTTGTCCTTGTTGACTCTCCATAGCGAAACGCGTTAACTACCTCAGTGAGGTTCTTGAGAAGCCCTTGGGCAAAGTCTTCAAGACACTCCACTGATCTACTGCGAGTCATGTCAAGCGGTTCTCCGGTAATTAGTATGGAGCACATGAGTCACAAACCCGACGCTCTTACCTAAATATTTTTCATCAATTAAAATGGCTTTGTGATAAGAGTTCTGACAATCCCCCCTTGGACACCTTCAACCACTTGTACGCGTTTCTTTTCCGACTCTTCCAAAGATAACATCGCAAGGGGGAATTTGTTCCCCAAAGAGTTACCGGCCACTCATGTAAAAAGGCGTTCAATGTAGATTTAACAACCTAATGCAGCCATCACGGCATCGACAATTGCCTGTTGGTGGAAATGATCAAGAGCGCCTTGAAGGAAACCAGAGGCGATCATGCGTTCAGCTTCATCCTCAGGTATACCTCGGGATAGGAGATAAAAGAGCTGTTCAGGATCCACAAATGACGAGGCCGTACCGTGGGAACACCGAACGTGGTCAGCTAGAATTTCCAGACCAGGCATAGAATCAGCCTCAGCCTTTTCACTCAACAATAAATTTTTATTACTTTGGTACGCGTCGGTCCCATGAGCGCCTTCCCCCACGTAAATCATTCCCCCAAAGACGCTACGCGCACGATCGCGAAGAACATTTTTATAGGTCAGATTGCTGCCGCTTCCAGGGACAAGATGCATCTGACGCGTCCGTTGATCCAAATATTGCTCGCCTGACAAATCTGCTACCGACATCAACTCTGCCCAAGCTTCTGGGCCATCCATGGTACAAATGAGTTCTTGCCGAGCCCATTTAGCACCCGCATGTACGCTCAAGTGTTCCAATCGCGCTTGTTGCTGAAGCCGGAGATGCCCCAAGCTAAATGCCACCCCCTCTTCCTTCATTTCTTGGAGCAAGGCATAGCGAACCAAGGCTTCAGCTCCAGCAAGGATGTTATGCGCCCCCATCACAAGTTGTCGTGACGACGGCGATTCTCCCCAATAACGTTCTAGAATATTCACCTCAGCCCGTTCACCTACTAGTATCAAGGTGTAGGGGAAAATAACCGCATCGTGGCCAACTATTGACCATATGATTTCGATGGGGGATTCGATCCGAACGCCTTCATGCACTTTGACAACAACAGCATCGTCCATCATCGCACGATGCCAGGCAGCAAAAGCCTCTGAGCCTAACGAAGGCTGGTTTTGAGCCAACCAGGACTGCGCGATACTTTCATCAGCAGCAATCCACTCGGCCAGCGAGAGCACTTCCACTCCATCCGGGAGAGGAGAATGACTCGTCAAACGCCCGTTGCAGGCAACAATTTGACAACAGCCAGAAAGACGCGGGGCAGGCGCAACGGCTTCAACATCTCCCGACGCTGGGGAAAAAGCAGTAAAATCCACCTTTCGGTATTTTCCCATGCGCCACAATTCATCCAGTTTGGCAGGAACCGGATGCCCCTGGCAAGATTGGTTCCAAGCAGCCAGGACTTGATCGTCGTACCATTGAGGGAATTGCGGGGCTCTGCGTTTCATCGTTAATTCGCTCATGATGTTTTATCCAATGCTGTCTTCCATTTCCATGTCTATCAAGCGGCGAAGCTCAACCGAATATTCCATGGGGAATTCTTGAACGAGGTCGTTAATAAACCCATTAACAGCCAGTGACATTGCAGCAGCCCGTGGAATGCCGCGCTGTTGCATGTAAAAAAGCATTTCTTCTGATACCTGAGAAACAGAAGCTTCGTGTTGCACGGCATGTTGATTACCTTTGACGACGATGGCAGGGTAAGTATCTGTGCGACTGGAAGCATGCAGGAGGAGCGCATCGCATTCCGTATTGTTGCGACAGCCTCTCAACCCAGGGTTCACTTGCACAAGCCCCCGATAACTAGCACGTCCCGTTCCTATGCTGATTGACTTAGCAACAATATTCGAAGTAGTTTCATCAGCAACATGAATCATTTTAGCGCCGGTATCTTGGTGTTGCCCAGTATTAGCCAAAGAAATTGAAATGACTTCACCTCGAGCTTTCCGCCCCTGCAAGATCACACAAGGGTACTTCATCGTCAAACCAGACCCAATGTTGCAATCAATCCAGCGGATTTCTGCACCTTCATGCGCAATTCCGCGCTGAGTCACCAGGTTGTAAATGTTAGGAGCCCAGTTCTGTACAGTCACATACTGAATCTTGGCGTGGGGCATGGCTACTAGTTCAACAACGCCAGAATGTAACGTTGACGTATCAAACAATGGGGCCGTACAACCTTCCATATACAAAAGCTCAGCTCCTTCATCTGCAATAATCAAGGTACGCTCAAACTGACCAAAATTGCGAGAATTGATGCGAAAATATGCCTGCAGCGGGTGTTTGAGTTTAACTCCTTTGGGAATGTAAATAAACGAACCGCCTGAAAAAACTGCGCTATTCAACGCCGAGTATTTACTGTCTCCCACAGGAATCACTTTGCCAAACCAGGGTCGGAAAATTTCCTCATATGTCGTCAACCCTTCCGTAGGATTAACGAAAATGACGCCTTGCTCTCGCAATTCCTCACGCATGCTGGAATAGGCCGATTCAGAATCGTACTGCGCATCGACACCCGCCAAGAAACGGCGCTCCTGTTCAGGGACGCCTAACCGCTCGAAAGTCCGTTTCACATCCTCCGGGACTTCGTCCCAACTGCGCTTCGCTTCAACTCCTCCAGATAAATAATAGCGGATAGAAGAAAAATCTAATTCCTTCAATCTGTCGGTTGCCCAATGCAAAGGCAATGGCTTGCTCTCGAAAACTTGAAGCGCTCTCAAGCGGAACTGCCGAATCCACTCCGGCTCTCCTTTAACGGAAGAAATGTAATCAACCACCTCCGGAGTCAGGCCAACACCAGCATCCAGCTTATGGTTCTCGGGAAAATGGAAATCCCCTTTCGCGCGGTCAATTTGTTCGAGGAGTCCGCTTCCCTGCGTTTCAGCAACCTCGATGCCATTCATCATCTTACACGCTTCTTTTGATTATTTCCCTGGTTCCTCAAAATTTTTGAGAAATTCATAACCGTCTCGTTCAAGTTCGTCGACAAGTTCATACCCGCCTGTCCGAACAATCTTTCCATACGCTAAAACATGGACGACATCTGGACGAATGTACTCTAGCAATCGTTTGTAATGCGTAATCACCATGAAACTGCGAAATGGCGAACGCATTGCATTGACTCCTTGAGAAACGATTCGAAGAGCATCAATATCTAACCCAGAATCGGTTTCATCAAGGATGGCATACAAGGGGTCGAGCAACATCATCTGCAACACTTCATTGCGCTTTTTCTCTCCTCCTGAAAACCCCTCGTTGACAGAACGCGATGTTAATTTGCGATCCATTCCCAACACGCCCATCGCTGCATATAGTTTTTTATAAAAATCAACTACGCTCAGTTCTTCGCCTTCAGGCATGCGAGCTTGCAAAGCTGCTCGAAGAAAATTGGCATTAGAAACACCAGGAACTTCCATCGGGTATTGAAAAGCCAAAAATACGCCCGCACGACTACGTTCGTCTACACTCATTTCAAGGAGATTTTGACCATCTAGCCAAATTTCTCCACTCGTTACAACGTAATCCTTGTGTCCACAGATAACTTTAGAAAGCGTGCTCTTACCCGACCCGTTCGGTCCCATCACGGCATGAAGCTCTCCTTTGGGAATTTCTAAATTAATTCCCTTCAATATTTCAGTTCCCTGTACACTAGCGTGGAGATCTTTAATAATTAGGCTCATATTAACTTGTGGAATTGTTCAGGTTAGAGGAGATTTCAAAACGGCTCCTCGTATCGTAATCTCAACTTCTTCAATACAGACGCCCTCAGGCAAATCTAGGATTTGGCGCAATTCAACGCCAGGTTTGAAATGAATGTCGCAAACCTCTCCCGTCACAGTATTTTGAAAATGGCCGTGATGCTTCAAGTTAGGACAATACCGCGATGGTTCACGTTCGAAATTGACCTGGTTGACCAATCGATGCCTGACAAGAGCTTCCAAACAATTGTAAACTGTTGCCAGCGATATCGTGGGCATGCGTTCGCGAACACGTTCAAATATCATATTGACCGTCGGATGATCGCGACATTCCAATAAAACATTATACACCTCCTGCCGCTGCCGGGTCAAACGCAACCCGCCCAGCATGGGTAAACCAGAATGATGCTTTCGCTTGGATGATGGATCTGCTTCTACCATTGTTGCAATTTCATACGCTCTCGCGCGAAGGGAATCCATTCATTCTGACCTATCCCCCCACGCAAATTGCATGGAAAGAAAAAGGCGGACATCATCGGATGGCCGCCTCCTGTAAATCAACAATCAACTCAATCTTACTGAGCGGCTTCTTCAGGAGCCACATTGACACGACGGCCATTGCGATCGAAGAAAACACGCCCATCAACGAGAGAAAAAATCGTGTAATCGCGCCCCATGCCAACACCACGACCCGGATGCCACTTGGTGCCCCGTTGGCGAATGATAATATTGCCAGCAACAACAGACTGACCCCCAAACTTCTTCACACCAAGACGCTTACTATGTGAATCGCGTCCGTTTCTTACCGAACCTTGACCTTTCTTATGAGCCATAATTTAAATAATAGGTAAATTGTTAAGCGTTAATATCGACAATTTCGAGTTTCGTCAAAGCACGACGGAATCCTTTTTTCTTATGAAAACCTTTGCGACGCTTGAACTTGAAAGCGACGCCGTGTTTGCCACGGCACTGGCTAACAACCTTAGCAGAAATAGAGGCTCCTTCCACCAGGGGTGTTCCAACGCGAACAGAACCTTCGTTTTCGACCATCAAAACTTCATCAAATTTCGTTTCAGCACCTTCTTCAAGGGTGCTGAGGCGCTCAACCACAATAAAATCTCCCTTCTGCACGCGATATTGCTTGCCACCGGTTTTGAAAACTGCGTATGCCATTGCTGTTGTTTCTTGAATTGGTTACTATCCCGCAACCACACGGGGTGAGAAAGTTCACCACGACAGAACAGAAGTTTCAAGTAAAATTTCATCCAACAATGCAAAAATGGCATAAAATTTTTAAGAATGGACCAATTTTGGTGCAATCCCCCGAAGCCATGATTTCTCTAGGCCAGCACATTGGAGCTGGTTTAGAGAAAGGAGACGTGTTAGGGTTAGTAGGCGACTTAGGCGCTGGGAAAACACACTTGGTACAAGGTATTATGGAGGGGTTGGGCTCGCATATGGCAGCAGCAAGCCCGACTTTTTCTCTAGTGCATGAACATATTGACGGCCGACTTCCAGCTTGTCACTTTGATTTCTATCGTCTTCGAAATTTAGAAGATTTGTTCAGTACGGGGTGGGAAGACTACCTCAACAGCGGTCGCATTCTAATTATTGAATGGGCAGACATGTTTCCTGAAGCGCTTCCTCATTCAACGCAATGGCTGCATCTCGAACATCACTCCCCGCGAGAACGGCTCGTAACACTCTATACCCCTGACGATCAAGCATAGCAGAAAGACGCAATCAAGGCCGGTACACCAATACGGGGCCCGTGCGAGAGGATTGGGCCAGTCTCACCCGCCGTACCGCACTAATAACCAATCCCGCCGCCAGTTCGACTTCTTCAATTGTCGTTTGGGAAGATAGGGAAAAGCGGACGCAAGATCGAGCTTCTTCGTTAGAAAGCCCCATTGCCGTCAATACATGCGAAGGCCTGGGATGAGATGTACTACAAGCCGAACCAGCTGAGCACAAGAGTCCAGCTGGTTCTAACAACAGCAACAGAGCCTGTGCCGTACACCCACAAAAGGCGATGCAACTCGTATTAGGCGTGCGGGATACGGCAGATGACATGATTCGAATATGGTCAAGAGATCTAAGCAAGCATTCTTCAAAACTATTGCGCAAACTTTCTAATTGACGGGTCTCATCCTGAAGACGGCGAGCTGCTAGCTGAGCAGCAACGCCAAATCCAATAATGCCAGGAACGTTCTCCGTACCAGAACGCACACCTCGTTCCTGCCCACCTCCGTACAACAAAGGAGGACATACGGAACCTCGTTTCACATACAATGCACCAACCCCCTTGGGGCCATGCATCTTATGGGCAGAAAACGAAGCAAAATCAACGTCAACTCGATGGAGATCAACCGGAATCTTACCCAAGGCCTGAACGCCATCGACATGAACCAGGACGCCTGCTTCGTGAGCCAACTGAGCGAGCGACAAAACATCCTGAATAACGCCAGTCTCATTATTAGCCCAGGTTAAAGAGACACCGCATACTGAACCAGAGGCCAGACGTTTCTTCCAAACAGATTGATCAATAACCCCTTGTTGATCAACTGGACATAACGTCGATGGCGGTAAAATTCTATTATTGTCCTGCGCCAAAACATGAAGTACAGCATCGTGGTCAGTAGCCGTTCCCATAATTGAGCCAGGGCCAAAACGTTGCAACATTCCCGAAAGAACAGTGTTGATCGATTCAGTAGCACCAGATGTAAAAATAATTTCATCTGGATCAGCCCCCATTAACGAAGCGACCTGGCTACGAGCTTCATCAACAGCTCGTCGCACGTCAAGTGCAGCCTGATAGCCAGCGGACGGATTCATAAACTTGTTTTTCAGATAAGGAAGCATAGCTTCCAGAACTTCGTCAGCCACCGGCGTCGTTGCATTGTTATCCCAATAAATCATGTCTTTTATTTGCGGTTTCGATCATGACGAGTCAAGAATAATACTGGCTTCAACTTTCGTAACAATTTTGCTAGAATCAGCGTTGTCATGCGTTTTCTAATTACAGCCGGTCCTACACGAGAACCCATCGATCCAGTGCGTTACATTACAAACAGGTCGTCTGGGAAAATGGGATATAGTCTGGCAGAAGCGGCAGTCAGCCACGGGCACCATGTTACCCTGATTTCTGGTCCAACAGCGCTCGATGTACCACATCATTTGGATTTCATTCCAGTAGAAACGGCACAGGAAATGTACGATGCTGTAGCAGCCTCATGCCAGGAAGCCGATATAGCTATACTCTGTGCAGCTGTCGCTGATTACCGACCTATTCAAACAGCAACCCAAAAGATCAAAAAACACCAGGATCATATGGTTCTTGAACTAGAACGTACTCCTGATATTCTGGCCTCAATGCGCCGAGAATTCCACTTTGCTGGGACTCTTGTAGGCTTCGCTGCTGAAACAAACGACGTCCTTCAGTACGGTCGCGAAAAATTGATTCACAAACAATGCGACATGATAGTCGCCAACGATGTCTCGCGCAAAGACATCGGGTTCAACAGCTCATTCAACGAAGTTACGCTTATCACGCAAGAGAGCATGCGTGTTTTGGATCGAGCTGCAAAAGACGAAATTGCCGAACAAATTATCCTCTCTGCTTGCCATATCCATGAACACGCGACTCATTAAACTATCAGCCTTTTGGTGTTCGCTCTTTGTTATTGCTATTGCGACAATAGGAGTCGCACTTAGTAATCAAGATCTTTATACGCCTCAACTTGATTGGCAAAATCCATCGCGTCCTCTTCATCTTAAAATTCATCCGGAAACACAACTCGCCTATGTGGAGGTTCGTATCAACAACGTGCCATGCAATATGCTGATAGACACAGGAGCAGTCAATTCCTTCCTGCACCAGGATTTTGTCGATAAACACTTCCCCGATGCACCCAAACAACCCATACAAGTGGGCTCAGACGTGTTCATTGACACCACCATGTTCCTGATCGACCAACTTTCAGTGGAGGATATTGTTACCATGAAGTCATTCATGATCATTTCCTTAGACCTATCTGCTGTCCGGGAATTAATTCCGATTGACGGAATCCTTGGGCTCAATACTTTGGGGGCGGCCCCTTTCATTTTTTCTCCATCGAAACAAACGTTTCAATGGTACCCATCCCAAAATCCCGACCTCAACCAATTTAGTCCCGCCAGGATGTACAGAGGTTTGAACGGATTTGTTTTGGTACGTAGCAAAATTCAGAACAAAGAGGTGGATTGGATCTTAGACACAGGAGCGACCTACACGTCGATACAACCCTATTTGTGGCCTCCCGGAGAATCGAAGCATCATCAGATTCTACTACAACGCGCCACCTCTACCGCCAGCCAATCGTACACCAAAACAATCAAAAAGGGGGAATCTGCCCCTATCGTTCTATCTGACAAAATCAAGTTCTCTAACATATCTCCTCTGTTGATCGACTTAAAAGGAGAAAATTTACCTCATACTGCCTTCCTGGGTATGGATATTCTCAAATACTACGACATCTACATAGATCTAAAATCTCAAACTTTCATGTTGCACCTGCAAACCGACAAGACCACTCAATCTCATCCCTAATATCTGATTCTATGCACCATTTAATTGATCTCGGGTGGAATGATCATTTCGACCAGGCGTTCCAACGCTTACATCAGAAAAATTGGATACCTGGTAGACTCAGCCGTGAAACAAAGATTAATTTCACCGCACTCATTGATGAAGGGAAATCGTTGGACGTCGTCGTCAGCGGCAAATTGTGGCATGACGCTCGCATCGATGCCGAGCTCCCAGCTGTCGGGGATTGGGTTGCTATCGATCCAGGGAAACCCGGCGACGAACCAGTCATTCGAGCTATCTTGCCTCGGCAAACACAATTTTCACGGAAAACGCCTGGTAAAAGCTGTGCAGAACAAGTCATTGCAGCCAATGTCGATATCGTGGTTGTCGTGACAGAACCAGGAACGGATTTCAATCTCAGACGCATGGAGCGATATCTCTCGCTCATTCATAAGAGTGGAGCCCACCCCATTATCATCCTGAACAAGATTGATATCTATCCTGAAAAAATAACAGCTAAAGCCATTCAGGAACTTCGATCTCTGGATCCAGAGACGCCCATCATTTCTATTTCAGCTCTACACCAAGAAGGCATTGAAGCACTCCGAGAAAACCTCAACATTGGCACAACGCTTACTGTCGTTGGTTCATCAGGCGTTGGTAAATCTACTCTCGTCAATTCCTTGTTTGGCACAGAGTATCTTCATACAGGGGCCGTCAATCAGGTAACAGGAAAAGGACGCCACACGACAGTTGCTCGAGAGCTACTCATTCTTCCAACAGGCGGAATACTCATCGACAATCCAGGGATGAGAGAAATCCAAATGTGGACAGATGAACAGACATTACGCGAGAGTTTCAGCGATTTGACACAGTTAGCCTCTCAATGCCGGTTCGCGGATTGCCGACATGGTAACGACGCAGGCTGCGCCATCCGAGCAGCCGTGTCGGATGGGATACTCTCTGAGGAACGTTACAACCATTTCCTCAATCTGGAAAACGAGATCAAGCAGCTCAACATCAAACAGGAAAAACGCCGAATGACTATCGAGCGAGTGCAAAAACGTAGCCGCAAAGTCCAGGCTCGCAATTACGAAGACCGCCTAGATTGGGAACGGCAACAGAATCCTAATAAAAGGTCTGGCCACCATTGATGTTGGCTGTTGTAATTTAAAATTAACAGAGGGGGGCGGCAAGCGAGGTCAACATCTCGACAGAACGTTGAGTCGCACCAGAATGCACCTTTAAGGCAGACAAGGCTCTGTGGGCTTTTGCCGAAGCTTCTTCAGGGTGCGTTAGGAGGTTTTTCAGAGTTTCAGCCAGTCGATTCGATTCGCATTGCGTGATGCCATCCACCTTGACCAACAACTGGATCAACGCCGCAAAATTTTCCATGTGTGGCCCAGTCACCACCGGAACCCCACAAGCAACGGCTTCAGCAGGATTTTGTCCCCCCTCGGCCAAGAAACTCTTGCCGATTACAGCCACTTGGGCTAGAGCTGTCCAATCTCTCAATTCTCCAGTTGTATCCGCAATATAACACACAGAATCTTCTGGAAGGGAATCGGGGAGGGTCCCTTCTGTCCGCAGGATACAGCGCCAACCTTCGTCTTCAAGGTCCTTGATTACGTCGTATCGGCGTTCCGCATGACGAGGCACAATGAGAGGGAACCCGCCGGCTTCGCGAATCGCCCGAGCAATCAATTGTTCTTCCCCCGCATGTGTACTTGCAGCGAGGACTACAGGTTTACCACAAGCTAATTTCTTCAAAATTCCGGCAAAGTCCTTTCTTGTTTCAGGGATATTGCCAGCTTCTTGATCAAATTTGATGCTACCAGTGAGGCGAATGATTTCTGAACGCACGCCAATTCCAACAAAACGGTCGATATCTTCTGGATCCTGAACCCCCATGGCAGAAAGCCCAGAGAAAAACATGCGACTTAAACGGCGAACTCGCCGGTAACGCCCTTCCGAACGGGCCGACAATCGGGCATTCACCATTGCAATTGGAATGCCACGTTGTGCAGCAGCATGAGAAAAATTGGGCCACAGCTCGGCTTCAACCAAGGCAATGACTCGCGGATGGAATCGATCCAGGCAACGTCCAGGCAATCCCGGAATATCCAGGGGGGCATATGTAACACGTACATTCTCCAACTCTGCTTGCCGAGCCGTTGCATGGCCAGTCGACGTCGTTGTCGATAAAACAACGGGGCCATCCTGTGTTCGTTTCCATTCTCGGATTAACTTGAGCGCAATCATGACTTCCCCCACGCTCACAGCATGAACGAACAGCCCCCCCTGAGGTTCTTCTGAACGCGACTGCCGATAATAGCCAAAACGTTCCAAAAGCCCAGTCCCCATTCCTCCTCGTCTCTTCATCTTAATTAAATACCCAGGCAAGGCCAAGATGAGAAAGACGAGATAAAACACCGTATACGCCACCCGTAGTACCCACTTCATGATTGTAATGGATAGTCCTGGCTTCGGCCATAAATCATGATCACGTTTTTCCCGTAATCACGAGCATCCAAGAGACGAAGCCCTCCTACCTCTGGAACGGCTCGACCTGCCACCCCCCACTCTCGCCATGCTTCTGCAATAAAAAAACCATTCTCTTTCAAAAGGTGGCAGACGCCAGCCTCGATAATTTCTCCAATAAAATCACGATCCCCCGGACCTTTACAATAAGGGGGATCTGCAAAAATGAGATCGTACATCCCACTTGTCCGAAACGCCTCACGCTTCACCAGAACCACGGCATCCGCACAAATAATGGTTGCCCCTGAAAGTCTGGCTTTTTCCATATTGTTACGGATCACGTTACAAGCCCGCCGGGAATGTTCCACCATTCGTACAGAAGCAGCCCCACGGCTCAAAGCCTCAAGCCCAAAAGCTCCTGACCCAGCAAATAAATCAAGAATCGAGGCCCCAGGTACTCGTTCCCCCAAGATAGAAAACAAGGCTTCGCGAACCCGATCTGTCGTTGGTCGAACTTCCCCTTCAGGCACCTGCAAAACGATGCCTCCTGCCTTCCCGCTAATAATACGCATGATGACTATCTATACTTTAATCTATCAATTATTTACCAATAGCATTTTTCTTGGCTTTTTCGAGCAACGGATCCTTTTTGCTTGTTTTGGCTGGCAAACGTAAAACAAAAGTTTCTCCCAATGTGGGACGGCCAGTTGAAGTAACAAATTCTAATAAGTTATAAATCATATAGACAAATTGTTTGTCTTGAGTCATACCAAGACTGATGCTTTCTCTCATTTGACTCATGGAATCTTTCTTTTCTAGCTCCCACCTTTGGCCAATCCAAGCGCCAAACAAATGACTCGTATCATAATTCAAATTTTCAACCAATTTAAGCTCGCCATTAGGTGTTATCCATACATTGCGCTGAGAATCATATGTACATGCACTCATAGGCAAAGGAGTAAGATCTCCTGTCTTGGTTGGACTAACTGTTACAATTTTCCAAATATGGTCTGATTCGTTTCGAAGTTCAAATATTACCGGGATACGTTCAACAATCTTTTTTTTATTCCAGGCCACAAGGTATTGTTGGTATTCTTCTTTCGTTAATCCCAAGTGCTCATCGTAAGGAAATGGATATCCCTTATCCATTTGCTTCAATAGCGGGATTTGCTCTTCCTTATTTAATTTTGCAATGTTTTTTACAATTTTTTGGTGAAATGGATTCAGACTTTGATCAATGATGCACTCCACAATGGCTCCTTTAAGCGGTACCTGCGCTGGTAAATATTCTCCAATAATAGACTTCTCGTCCGCTGAGTATGCTAACGATACCATCGTCACTGCAAAAAAAATGGAAAAAAGATGCTGCAATGCTTTCATAGCAACGTATTCTAATCAATAGAACCTCCTTGGCAAGTGTCAAAAAAATACGTATAAGTCACACTAATGAATGTGAAAGTTTTTGCTCTTGTCTATTTGATTGGTTCGGCTTTTATCTTGATAAGTTGTTCTTCAACTCCTCAATCGCGAATTGAAGAAAACCCTATGATGTACAACCAATTGCCCTCCGAATACAAAAATGCAGTCCGTGAAGGGCGTATTGAAAAAGGCATGCCGCCAGAAGCCGTTTTCCTCGCCTGGGGCAAACCTTATTCTATTTCCGAAAAAGAGGATGCTCATAGTAAATCACTCATCTGGTATTATGCAACGCGCCGTTTTCTTCGTCATTCTTCTTATGACTACGATCCCATTTATTACCCCTACTATTTCTACAGTCCCGAGCCCGGTTGTTACATTATAGACCCGGAAGGATATGTTCAGTTTATTGATAACAAGGTCGTATCTTGGGAAAAACATATTAATGAATACCAAAGTAAGAATTTTGTCATAAATCGTCTTCTTGATTGATTTAATGGAATTTTTAAATGAATAATCAGATATGAGAATTCATTCTATAATTGCCATTGCAACCATGGGACTTGTGGGTGTTTTCACCTCGTGTACTAATCCATATGGAGCAGCCAACACGTACAAAGCCAACCAGGCTGGGACTGCACAAGAAGTATACGAAGGAGTTGTCGTCAATGTTGAATCAGTAACTCTTGAAACGAACAGCCCCGTTATTGGAACGAGCCTCGGCGCTATCGCTGGAGGATTAAGCGGTGCTATGTTGGGAGGCGGTAATGCCAAGTTTGCTACAGGCGCAGGTGGCGCCCTCATTGGTGGAATCGTAGGCAATCAAATCGACAAAGCTGTCTCTGAAAAACAAGGTATTCGCATCAGTGTCAAAATTGACAAATCCAACAAGGTGTTAGCTTTCGTTCAGGAAGCTGATGACAATGCTCCTATTCAAGTGGGACAACGTGTTCAGGTGTTTGTAGGTGGTAATGCTTCACGCGTCGTACCTCTTTACTATTAATCCCTTTGCAACATTCCTTATATGGCCTATTTTGGTACACTCCCCGATCAACGGGAAGTCGAATTTTACGAATTAGTATCTGATCAATTGACGGTTAGAATCACTAATTACGGCGGACGAATCCTTGCCATCCTCAAAGATGGAGTTAACATGCTTTATGGCCCGGAAACCCTTGAGGGAATTCTAAACGATCCTGGAAGTTATTGTGGTTCTATTTGTGGACGGGTAGCTAATCGTATCGAACGAGGCCAGTTTTCTTTAGAAGGACAATCGTATCAATTAGCTGTCAATAATGGCCCCAACCATTTGCATGGAGGTATCTGTGGATTTGATTCCAAAGTATGGACAGTTCAAGAAGTTTCTCAGCACAAATTAGTGTTAACACTCCACTCCCATGATGGTGAAGAAAACTACCCGGGAGCTTTGGAGGTTACTGCATCCTATTCTCTGGAAGGGGCTTCTTTATTGCTCCACTTGGAAGCTGCTGCTCTCGACCAACCAACCATTGTCAATTTGACTAACCACGCCTATTGGAATCTCAATGGCAATAGCCAAGATACAATCGATAATCATTACTTAGAGGTAAATGCTACGGCCTATACTCCAAAAAATGATGTAGGTATTCCAGACGGACGTATCTTGCCTGTCGCAGAGTCAGTATTTGATTTGCTTCATCCACGTCGATTGGGTGATTGTAATTCGAATCAATTCCCAGAAGTAGCTGGGGGATATGATCACAACTATGTGCTCAAACAGGAACCTGGAATGAAAGTTGCAGCCATTTTGACATGCCCAGCAACAGGTCGGAAGATGACCTTGTCTACTGATACACCAGGACTGCAAGTTTATACTGGTGATTTCTTGCCTAACCCTCGACACGGTGTGGCCTTGGAACCTCAGACTTATCCTAATGCTATCAATATTCCCCATTTCCCTAGCGTTATTGTAAGACCAGGAAAGCCTGCCATCTGTAATATGTTGTGGACAATTGAATAAGACAACAGAAGATAATTGATATCTTCATAAACCGAGATATTCTTTAATTTGGAGTATCTCGGTTGTTTTTTATACTGATCTTATGGAATTCAACACCTGTATGTCACACCAAATACTAACTTACTCTCTTCCGCAACCAAAACATACCGCAACTAAAAATTGAAAATTACTATTTAATTTTATTCATCTTATCATTAGTGTCCACTAAAAAATCATAGGAGTTTTTTGAAATTATTGAAATTCAATTTGTTATAAGCAACTTCACATTCCCGAGACTTGAATTTAACTTTGCGGTCAAAATCAGACCGTTATGTTTAAAGACGAGTACGTCTTCGTCCAATTAGTGAAGTTTCTTGATTACGAAAAATTCAAATATCTAGTGAAAAAATACGATGGCAACAAATATGTTAAGAGCTATACTTGTTGGAATCAACT